>NZ_JBHUQX010000080.1:0-27449 GCF_042674225.1 Streptomyces sp. NPDC056948 | reverse complement strand
CCCGTGCATGGCGGAAATGCCCTCGCCGGGGATGGGGCCGTCGATGTCCTCCCCCGGCGCCACCAGGTCGGGCTTGAGCCGCCCGTCGCCGGTGGGGCCCCGGCTGGAGAAGTAGCTGACGCCGTGGCGGTGCGGGTTGCTGCGGTGGGTGGAGCCGACGGTGATGACGGACTCCGCGTTGCCGGGGTCGGAGATGCTGATGTCCCGGTAGTCGGCGCCCAGGGTGTGCGCGGTGCCGCCGGTGAACCCCGCGTTCCCGGCCGCGGTGACGACCACGACACCCGACCGTGTCAGGCGGTCGCACTCGACGCACACGGGTGTCCACCCGGTGGAGTGGCTGGCGACGTCGTGCGGGACCGACAGGCTGAGGTTGACCCCGGCGATGATGAACCGCCCGGCCTGCTCGTTGATGTGACGGATCGCCTGGAGCGCGGTGACGATGGAGAACTCGTCGCCGTCGCCCTCGTCGTCGAGGACCCGGAAGTCGTAGAGCCTGATGCGCGGGCAGATGCCGCGGAAGTCCAGCTCCGGCCACCAGCCGCCGATGATGCCGGCGATGTGGGTGCCGTGCTGGTCACCGGGCGGTGGCCGGGCGGGCTGTTCCGGGGCCGGGGTGGTCTCGACGGACGGCAGGGCGGCCGCCCAGTTGACGAGGCCGCCCACGAGGACGTCGGCGGTGAGCTTTTCCCGTACGCCGGTGAAGTCGAAGGAGCGGGCGATGCGCGTCTCCAGTGGCTGCGGCGTCGGGCCGGTGGTGTCCCAGTCGTGAAAGGCGGGGTGGCGCGCGTCGATGCCGCTGTCGACCACCGCCCACCCGATGGAGGCGGTGTCGACCGAGAAGACCTGCTCCGCCGCGTCGGCCTTGATCGTCCGGCGGGACCGTACGACCGCGCGGGTCGCCGGCCGGTTCGCCGTCACGGAGACGATCGGGTACTTCTGCCTCCGGTCGGCCTCGCGCCCGACGGCTGTGTGCGGCCCGCGCACCGGGGTGGTGTCCACGACGACGTCGTTCAGCATGTCGACGAGTACGCCGGTCACCTCCTGTTCCCGTGTGTCGCTCCGGGCCAGGTCCGGCCGCGCGTTCTCCACGACGCGGTGCAGCAGCCGCAGGAGCCAGGTGAGATGACGGCCGCGCTCCTGCCGGCGCTCCATGCTGTCGTGGATCTCGCTGGTGGCCGGGGCCCTGACGTGTCCGGCGAGGGCCGCCTCGATGCCGTCCGCGCCGCCGGCCCCGGCGAGTTCGTGGGCGACACGCACCGCGCCGGCGAGACTGGTCAGCGGCAGCAGGTCGCTGACGAGTTCCTTCAGGGTCAGCCGCGCCGCCACGAAACTGCCGGCGGCGATCGGACGGCACTTCTCCATCAGGCCTCGGCTCTGGAACCGTTCCAGCACCCGCTCGACGCCGTACTCCTCGCGGATCGCGAGGATCAGATCCTGCCGTCCCTCCGAGGACGGCCGGGGCGGCTGGGCGAACGCCAGCCACACATCGAACTGGACGGGGCAGTAGGTGGCCCAGAGGACAGGTACGGGGCCCTCCCCATAGAACACCGCTGCGAGATCGGCTCGGTCCATGTGGATTCCCGGTGCGCTGTGCGTACGGCCCCGCGCGTGACGGTGGGAGACACCGACTGCGGCTGAGGGCCTGTACTCATTTTCCGCCCTGGTCATGGGCACTGCAACCGCTGGCCCTCAGGCTACGATCACCGTGCGCCTGTGGGACCTTCACACCGACGCGGCAGCACCGTCGTGGCCCTCTTCGAGAGGTAATCCCCAAGACCCCCATGCCCAGAGCAGGCCTCACCCCCGACCGCCTCGTCGCGGCCGCAGCCGACCTCGCCGACGAGGCCGGCTTCGAGCGTGTCACCCTGTCCGCGCTGGCGCGGCGCTTCGGCGTGAAGGACGCCAGCCTGTACACCCACGTGCGGAGCCTCAAAGACCTCCGCACCCGCATGGCCCTCCTCGCGGGCGGCGAGATGATCGACCGGATCGCGGCGGCGGTCGAAGGGCGGGAAGCCGGCCGGGACACGCTCGCCGCCTTCGCCGGTGCCTACCGGGCCTACGCCCTCGAACACCCCGGCCGGTACGCGGCGACCCAGATCCCCGTCGACCAGGACCTCCTCGCCGACTCCCCCGCGATGCGCCGCACGGCCGACGTCACCTACGGCATGCTCCGCGCCTACGGCCTGGGGGAACCCGACCTCACCGACGCCGTGCGCCTGCTGCGCAGCACCTTCCACGGCTACTGCGCCCTGGAGTCCAACGGCGCCTTCGGCGCGCCCCGTGACGTACAGGCGTCCTGGGACCGGGCCGTCGACGCCCTGCACGCCCTGCTTCTGAACTGGCCCCGCGAGGAGAGGATCCCCGATGCGTGACACCGCCGGCTCGATAGCCGAGATCTACTCGCTCGGCACCGGCCCTTGGACGATGACGCCGGTCACCCGGGGCGCCCTGGGCCAGATCTGGAAGCTCTCCGGGAACGGCTCCTCGTGGGCCGTGAAGGAGCTCCTCTTCGGCTGCGACGAAGCCCAAGTACGCCGCGAGGCCGCCTTACGGGACTCGGCGGAACGCCTCGGCATCGCCTCGCCCCGGCTCCACGCCGACCGGCACGGCGCGCACGTCTCCCGCCTCGACTCCCCGGGCGGCGGCTCCTGGATGAAGCTGTACGACTGGGTCGACGGCACCCGGGCGGACGCCTCCGACCCGGACGTCCTGGACTGGTTCGGCCGGACCATGGCGCTGCTGCACCAGGCCGGGGAGGGCGCCGTCGACACCCCGGACGACTGGTACGAGCGGTGTCCTGACGACGCCGCGTGGGAGGACGTGCTCAAAAAGGTGCGGGACGCCGGCCTGCCCTGGTCGGACGAGCTCAGCGGCTTCATCGCCACGTCCGCGCCGCCGCTGGCCCACTGGGTCACCCCGTCGGCATCGCGCGGCCTCGTGACCTCGCACCTCGACCTCCAGCCCCAGAACGTCCTGGTCGGCCCGGACGGGCCGGTCCTCCTCGACTGGGACAACGCGGGGCCGGTCTCGGCGGAACGGGAGTTCGCGCGTGCCGTCCACGTCTGGTCGGGCGGCAACGAGGTGGACATCGAATCCGCGCGGCGGCTGGCACGGGCCTACCGCGGTGCCGGGGGCCCGGCCGTCATCACCGGCCCGGAGTCGTTCTCGATGCTCTTCGCCACGGCCCTCAACTATGTCCATGTGCAGGCCGGGACGGCCGTCGATCCGGCCGTGACCGACGCGCAACGCGCGTTCGCGGGTGAGCAGGCCGTCGCCTTCCTGCGCGGGGTGCCGGACCTGGCCGCCGTCGCCCTGCTGGTCGCGGCGCTCGACACCTAGGTGGCAAGCCCGGCGACATCGTCGTAGGACGGTGTCATGCCCTCCGGCATCCGCCCCGCCCGGATGTCCGCCACCGCCTCCAGCGCCGCGCCCAGCGCCCTCCGGTACAGCAGCGAGCCGAGGCTGATCCGGCGGACTCCGACATCGGCGAGGTGCGGGACGGGCGGGCCGCCTGGCGAGTAGAGGACGTTGAGGGGGACGTCCACGTGGTGGACCAGGGCGGCGATCTGCCGTAGGTCGGTGAGGCCGGGGACGAACACGCCGTCCGCGCCCGCCTGCCGGTAGGCGTCGAGGCGGGTGAGCGTGTCCGTGGTGTCGCCGTCGCCGAGCCAGTGGGTGTCCGTGCGGGCGTTGACGAACAGGCCGGGTGCCGCCTTCTTGACCGCGGCGATCTTCGCCGCGTGCCGGGCGACGGGCCCGAGGCCGTCCTCCAGGTTGATGCCGGCCGCTCCTACGGCGTACAGCTCGCGCGCGAACTCCGCCACCTCGTCCGGGTCGTCGCTGAAGCCGCCCTCCGCGTCGACCGACAACTGGAACGGTTCGGAGCCCAGGGCGAAGGCCAGCCGGAGCGTCTCCTCACGGGTCGCCGCCACACCGTCGGGCAGTCCGGCGACCGCGGCGACGCCCAGACTCGTCGTCGCGATCGCCCGGAAGCCCTGCCCGGCGAGGGCCCGGGCCGAGGCGTGGTCCCAGGCGTTGGGCAGCAGGAGGGGCTCGTCTTCGTGGTGGAGGTCGGCAAAGGCGGTCATGGCGCCACGCTAGGCGCGGGTCGCTTCGGCGCGGACCGAAGCACGGCCGCCCAGGTGCCATGGCAACCTTCCCCGCCCCCACGGCGACCACAGACCATGACAACAGCACAACCGGAAACACAGCCCCACCGCACCACACGCCACCGCCGCGTCCGCGCGGCCCGCAAGCCCGCGATCGGCGCGCTCGCGGCGGCCGGTCTGCTGGCCGGGGCGTGGTACGCGAGCGCCGGTGCGGCGACGGCCCCCGCCCTCGCGGTCACCAGCACGGCCGTCAGCCTGCCGGCCGCGTTCCCCTACCTGTCGGCCGGTTACAACAACACCCGCGAGTGGACCCGCACGGCGACGGCGGCCGCCCCCGACGGCACGCTCCGCGTGGCCTGGCCCGCGGCGGACGGCATCCACGTCACCCCGCTGACCACCGCCGGAAAGCGGGCGGGCGCGGACACCGTCGTCAAGGGCGCCAAGGAGGTCGGCGGCCTGGTCGCGCACAACGACGGCTTCGCGCTGCTCACCCGGGTCTCCGACAGCAACAAGTGGAAGGAGACGGCGGCGGCGCTGGTCCGCTACCAGAACGGCAAGCAGACCTTCCGTACGAAGCTCACGGGCACCGCGTCCAAGGACACGGCCCCGCTGCTGGACGGGCAGCTCACCTGGAACGGCAGCAAGTACGGCGCGTACTTCGTCGTGCACGGCGCGGGCGGCCCGGCCGACGGTCACTTCGGCGACAAGCTGGCGTACGTCAGCGCCAAGGGCGCCGAGCTGAGCGGCGGCTGGGGCTGGGGGTGCAGCCACAACGAGGGCATCGCGCTGCACGCCGAGAAGAGCGGCGCCTTCACCTCCCTCTGCTTCGACGACTGGCGTTCGGGCCTGTTCGTGTCCACCGGCATCGGCGCCCCGGACAACGCGCCGGTCGTGCAGCGCGAGCAGTGCTGGGCGGGCTACTGCGGCGGCACCTTCCCGAGCCGTACCGGCGACCTCGTCAGGTCGGCGACCGGCCGCTACGCCACCGCCTTCGCCTCCCGCGGCGCCGCCTCCGCCAAGAAGAACCCGGACGACGCGAGCGGCCGTGGCTGGACGGTCACCCCGAAGACGGGCACGCACCAGGTGGCGGTGGCGTTCCTGAAGGACCGCAACTCCGGCCCCGGCAAGGCGATCCGCCTGTCCGAGACGAAGGGCGTGGAACACGTCAACGTCCACCTCGCCCCGTACGGCAAGGACCGGCTGCTGCTGTCCTGGGAGTCGGTCAAGAACGCCACGTGCAAGGACGGCACCTGCACCGGCACCTTCGCGGGCACCCATCTGCGCCTCATCGACTGGAACGGCAAGTTCCAGAGCGCGGCCAAGGTCGTCCAGGACAGGATCACGGGCGATATCGCGGTGTCCGCCGACGGTACGCTGACCTGGGCGTATGCCCCGGCCACGCCCTCCTACGCGAAGCCGCTCACCGGTGCGTCCCCGACGTCCACGACCCTGAAGATCGCCCGTCTCAAGCCGTGACGTCCACGCCCGACTCCGTCAGCCGGACCCGTGTCACGCCGCCGTCGCTCCAGCGGACCTCCAGTGCTCCGGCATCGTCCGCGCGTACGGAGACCGACTCCTCCAGCGGGGCCGGGTCCGGCTCGGCCGTCAGTCGGGCCAGGGCGACGAACAGGGTGGCGGTCTCGCCCACGACGCCCGTGAGGGATTCCGTGAGTCCGATCGCCGGTACGAGTTCGGCGCGGAGGCCCTCCCCGGCCGGCCAGCCGGTCACCCGGACCGGCGTCCCGGGCTCCGCGCCCGTCACCAGATGCGCCCGGACCTCCGCTGCCCCGCGCGCCAGCACGGCGCTCGTCACCCGCGCTCCCCCGCCCGCCGTGTGCCGGGAGGCCACCCAGCCCTCGCCGACGCCCAGCGGTTCGATGCCGGTGCGGCTCGGGTCGCCGCCGACGATCACGCTGTTGTCGCCCGAGGAGGGCGAAGAGGCCGGGGCCGTCACCGTCGAGTACGCCAGACGCGTGTAGTACGGGTCGTAGCGGACGTCCTCGCTGCCGTGGTTGTGGAGGCGGACCACGCCGTCCGAACGGGTCGACTGGAGCAGCCAGTTGGGAGGGCCGACGGGAGTGACGGCGTCCGCCCGTTCGGCCGGGCCGGGTTCCTCCGCCGCCGTCCACACCTCGTGGTCCGCCGGGAGCAGCAGGCCGAGGAAGCCCTTGCTCGCCCAGTACGGGGAGGCCGGGCCCGAGTAGCCCTGGAGGACGGACGCGTCGGGGCCGTGCCAGCCCAGGGAGAGCAGGCCCTTGTCGTCCACCGCGCCCCGGTCGAGGAAGTACCGCAGCGCTCCCGAGGCCAGGCGCCGGGTCTCGCCCGGGGGCAGCGGCGTACGGCCGGTCAGCGCGCCCAGCCACAGGGGGGCCGTCGTGGCGAAGCGGTACGTCAGGGAACGCCCCTGGTGCATCGGGGCGCCGTCGCCGCCGAACAGCCGGGCGTAGTCGCAGAGGTGGCGCGACAGCCGGTCGCCGTACAGGTCCAGCAGGCGCTCGTCGCCCTCCAGCCAGGCGTGCAGCACCGGGTAGAGGTGCATCGCCCAGCCGTTGTAGTAGTCGAACTTGCGGCCGTCGCCGTCGGTGTACCAGCCGTCGCCCACGTACCACTGCTCGATGCGTTCCAGGCCGCGGTCGATCGCCGCGCGGGACGCGTCCGGCTCGTGGCCGATCTCGGCCAGAAAGCCGCCCACCGTCACGGGGAACAGTTCCCAGTTGCAGGGCCACGCCTCGGCGGTGAGCGCGTCGCCGAGCCAGGCGGCCGTCCGCTGCCGTACGCCGTCGTCCAGCCGGTCCCACAGCAGGTCCCGTGTCAGGCGCAGGGCGAGCGCGATCGACGCCGCCTCCACCAGGGGCTGGCTGCGGTCCTCGATGCGGGGCCAGACGCCCGAGACACCGGCGGCGAGGCCGGTCGCGTAGCGCTCCAGGGCCTTCTCGTCGCGGCGGAAGGCGGCCAGCAGCAGGGTGCGGGCGTAGCCCTCCAGGCCGTCGGAGAGGCGGCCCGACCAGCTCGTCCGGTCGCCGGGCAGGTGGTACAGCGCACGGTCCTCGGTCGCGTACGGCTCGACGGCGGTGAGCAGGGCTTCGGCCGCCGCCTCCCAGTGGGCGCGGGTGTAGCCGGTGAACGGAGACGTCGTGCCGTCGGCCGGAGGCAGGTGCATCGGTTCTCTTTCGTGCGCGGTTCGTGCTCAGACGCTGGATCGGCCGGAACAGGTCGGACCTGGAGCGCCCCGGTTCCGGTCGGGGCGCCCCAGGGGCTCTATCCCACCCGCACCTTGCCCTTCGGCACCAGATGCAGGGTGACGAGTTCGTCGCGGACCAGGCCCGCGTAGGCCGTGGCACCGCGCACGGAGGTGTGCGTGTTGTCCCGCGCCTCGTTGTAGAGGTACAGCGCCTTCGAGCCCTCCACGCCCAGGGACTCCACGAGCGCCTTCGTCTTCGCGGTGAGGTCGATCAGCGGGACGTCCCGCGCGGCGGCGACGGAGCGGGTGACCGCCGGGTGGTCGACGCCGAGGCCGTTGACCAGGAGCGCGGTTCCGTTGTTCAGCGTGCCGTCCGGGTTGAACCAGCGTCGCACGATGGGAGTGACAAGGACCGGCTGTCCGCCCCGCGCCCGGACGCCTTCCACCAGGGTCTCCAGGTTGGCCCGGTAGGTGGCCTCGTCCGTGGTCTTGTCGTTGTGGGCGAGCTGGACCAGGACCAGATCGCCGGGGCGGATCAGGGGCCGTACGGTGGCCCACAGCTTCGGGTTCCCCAGATACGAGACCGTACTCTCGCCGGAATCGGCGTAGTTGGCGACGGACACACCCTCGCGGAGGTACTGGGGCAGTTGCTGGCCCCAGCCGGAGTAGGGGTCGCCTGGCTGATCGCAGACGGTGGAGTCGCCGACGAGGAAGATCTGGCGGGTGTGCCGGGCGGGGGTGACCCTGATGTCGGCGAGGGCCGGGGCGGAACCGCCGATCCGCAGGTCGAGGCCGGGGGTTCCCTCGGGGCCTGTGGGCTCGCCCTCAGGCGTACGGACGTTCACGGTGAAGCTGCGGGTGAGGTGCTTGCCCGCCGGGGCGGCCGTCTCGGGGAGCAGGGCACGGCGGGTCTCGCCGCTGACGCTGGTGGCGGACGCGGATTCTCCCCCGAGCACGACCCGCACGTCGTACGTGCCGGGAGGGACGTCGAAGTGGCAGGCGTCGGCGGTGCACTGCTCGAGGCCCGGGGACGGGCGGCCCGGGTGGGCCTGCGCCGGTACGGACGGCAACGCGCTCCCCAGGGCCACCGCCGCCACGACGGCGATGCTGAAACGTCTCACTCGCGGCTCCTCCCAGCGGACGACAAGACCTGGAGGTGGACCGTACCGCTCTGGACAAGCGCTTTCTAGACCCCGAGCAGCATTCACGGGATGGACAACTTCACATGACCGAAAGCCCTTTCGCGAAATCGATTCAACTGTCACCCTCACTCCCACCCGCACTCCCCCCACCTCCAGAGGAGGCCCCCCATGTCCGGATCCGCGAACAGACCGGTCGGCCGCCGCACCTTCGTCCTCGCGGCCACCGCCGCCGCGGGCACGGCCCTCACCGGCACGGCACACGCGGCCGCCTTCGGCTACAGCGACGACGGCTCGAACTACGTCGTCGACACCGGCGCCCAACTGGTCTTCAAGATCAGCAAGTCGACCGGCGACCTGACCTCGCTGGTCTACCGGGGCACGGAGTACCAGGGCTACGGCGGCATGAACTCGCACATCGAGTCCGGGCTCGGCGCCTCCACCGTCGGCATCAAGCAGTCCGGTTCGACGATCCTGGTCTCCGTCACGCACGGCACACTGAAGCACTACTACGCGGCCCGCAGCGGCGAGAACAACGTCTACCTGTGGACCAACAAGGCCGACACGTCCGTCTCCGCGACCCGGTACATCGTGCGCGTGAAGAAGGGCGCGTTCCTCAACGACGAGCCCGACTCCTACACCTACGCGCCGACCACCATCGAGGCCTCGGACGTGTTCAAGAAGTCCGACGGGCAGACCCGCTCGAAGCACTACTCCAAGCGGCGCGTCATGGACTACGACTACCTCGGCTGGTCCGCCGGCGGGGTCGGCCTGTGGATCGTGCGCAGCAACCATGAGAAGGCCTCCGGCGGCCCCTTCTACCGCTCCCTGCTGCGCCACCAGAGCGCCGACGGCGGCGGCCTCTACGAGATCCTCTACTACGGCCAGAACCAGACCGAGGCCCAGCGCTTCGGCCTCCAGGGCCCGTACGTCATCGCCTTCACGGACGGCGGGGCTCCCTCCTCGGCGCTGTTCCCTGGCACGCTGACCACGCCGTGGGCCGACTCGCTCGGCATCTCCGGGTACGTGCCGGCGAGCGGCCGGGGCAAGGTGGCGGGCGTCGGGATCTCCGGCCGGAACACGGCGTACCCGTACACCGTCGGGCTGGCCGGCGCGGCGGCGCAGTACTGGGGTTCGGCGCGTTCCTCGGACGGTTACTTCTCCGTCGCGGGCGTGCTGCCGGGGACGTACACGCTGACCGTCTTCAAGGGCGAGCTGGCGGTGTACACCACGTCGGTGAGCGTGTCGGCGGGCGGGACGACCACCCTGAACACGATCGCCCTGCCGTCCTCCAACGACCCCGCCAACGCGAGCGCGATCTGGCGGATCGGCGACTGGAACGGCACGCCGGGCGGGTTCAAGAACGCGGACCTGATGACGTACGCGCATCCGTCGGACGTACGGGCCGCGTCCTGGACCGGGAACGTGGTGATCGGCAGCGGCGGTGAGACGGCGGCCTTCCCCTGCTACCTCTGGAAGGACGTCAACAGCGGGCTGCTCGTGTACTTCAGGCTGACCGCCGCGCAGGCCGCCGCCGCGCACACCCTGCGCATCGGCGTGACGACGGCGTACGCGAACGGCCGGCCCCAGGTCACCGTCAACGACGGCTGGACCTCGGCCGTCCCCTCGCCGCCCACCCAGCCGAACACCCGGTCGCTGACCAACGGTTCGTACCGCGGCAACAACCACACGTTCACGTACAGCGTCCCGGCGTCCGCCTGGAAGACGGACACGAGTCAGTACAACGTGCTCAGGATCGACGTGGTGAGCGGGTCGGGGGCGACCGGCTTCCTCAGCGCGGGGACGGCGATCGACGCGATCGATCTGCTGGCCTAGCGGCCGTCGGGGTCGTCATGTTCCGCGCGTCCACTGCTGGTTGGTTCCTCCGTTGCACGTGTAGGTGATGAGGGCGGCGGAGTCGGCGGTGGACGCGCCGTTCACGTCCAGGCACTCACCGGTGGCCCGCGACTTGACGTTCACGTAGGAGCCGGTGGTGGTCAGGGACCACTGCTGGCTCGTCGCGGAGGCGTCGCAGTTCTCCTGCGTGACCGTGCTCGCGTTCTCCCGTACGCACAGGGAGCTGTTGCGGACCGCCAGTTGGTAGAAGCCGCCGCCGACGGACTTGAACCAGTACTTCTGGTTGGTGCCGCCGTTGCAGTCGTACTGCTTGAGCTGGGCACCGGCCCAGAGCGACTGGCTCGTCACGTCCGCGCACTTGGAGGAGTGGCGGGCGATGAGGGTGTTGTAGGTGGCGCTGGTGCCGGAGACGGTTCCGGCGGCCGTGTCGACGGTGACCTCCGGCGACCAGGACATGGACATCGTGGTCGAGTTGGAGAAGGTCAGGGGCAGCCACACGTACCGCGAGTCGTTGACGGTCCCGCCGAAGGAGTTGCCCCAGCGGTCGCCGAGGTAGAGGTACGACGTCCCCGAACCGCCCTGTACGGGCACGACGAACGCGGTCTGCGAGCCGTAGGCCGTCGAGTCGCCGACGTTCTTCATGGCCGACCAGGGTCCGGCGATGCTCGTGGCCGTGGCGTACTGCTGCTGGTTGGGGTTCCAGCCCGTGGCGCCCGAGGTCAGCATGAAGTACACGCCGTTCCGCTTGAACAGGGCGGGGGCCTCGCGGTGGCCGCCCGGCCAGGGGTTGGCGACCAGGCTCGCGATGCCGGTGTAGTCGGCGGTGAGGCGGTAGATCTGGAGGTCGTAGTTCTCGCGGGCGGCGGAGATCATGTACCCGGCGCCGTCGGTGTCGACGAAGACCGTGATGTCACGGGACATGTGCTGGCCGAGCGGCCGGAAGCTGCCCTTCCAGGTGTAGTTCCCGTCGACGGTGTCGGAGACGGCGACGGCCGCACGGGCCTCGCTGTAGTCGGTGCCGTTCTCCTTGTGCATCCACATCACGAACTTGCCGGTGGACGCGTTGTACATGACCTTGGGCCGCTCGATGTTGGCGGTCGCCAGTTCGGGGTCGCTGGCCTCGGTCAGGACGTGGTTGCGGAACTCCCAGTTCTTCAGGTCGGTCGAGCGGTAGGCGTCGACGTACCGGAAGGTGTTGTCGGCGTTGCGGTGCTCGCCGAACCAGTAGTAGTAGGAGCCGACCTTGAGGACTCCGCCGCCGTGCGCGTGGACGGGGTTGCCGGAGGTGTCCGTGAACTGGGTGCCGTTGGTGATCGTCCGGGGCGCGGCCTGGGCGGGGCCGGCGGTGGCGAGGGCGCCGAACAGTCCGAGGCACAGGGCGAGGAGGGCGGCGTACGCACGTCTCATCTCACTCACCTGCCGTGGCCGTGTCGGCGACGGGGATGCCGAAGTCCGGGGTGCCGTCGCGCTTCCAGCCGAGCTTCTGGACGCGGGTGTGGCGGTTGGGGTCGTTCAGCGGGTCGCCGTTGATCTCCTTGTACTGGCGGGCGTGGTAGACGAGGACGTCGGTGCGGCCGTCCTCGGCGACCGTGAAGCAGTTGTGGCCGGGGCCGTACTGCTTGGTGGTGTCGTTGCTGGTGAAGACCGGGGTCGGCGACTTGGTCCAGCTCATGGGGTCCAGGAGGTGGCTGTCGGCGTCGGCGGTCAGCAGGCCCATGCAGTAGTTGAAGTCGGTGGCGCTGGCCGAGTACGTCATGAAGAGGCGGCCGTTGCGCTTGAGGACGTACGGGCCCTCGTTGACCTTGTAGCCGATGCGCTCCCAGTCGTACTCCGGGGTGGAGAGCCGCACCTGCGGGCCCTTCAGGGTCCAGGGGTTCGCCATCTCGGAGAGGAAGATGCCGGTGTTGTTGTCCATGCCGGGCTCGTGCTGCGCCCAGGCGAGGTAGCGGGAGCCCCGGTGGGTGAAGGTGGTGGCGTCCAGGGAGAAGGTCTCCCAGGCCGTCTTGACCTGGCCCTTCTCCACCCAGGTGCCCTTGAAGGGGTTGGGGTGGGAGTTCTCCAGCACCCAGATGCGGATCGCCCAGACGTCCTCGGCGGGCGCGGAGGCGAAGTAGATGTACCACTTGCCGCCGATGCGGTGCAGTTCGGGCGCCCAGATGTGCGCGCCCATGTTGCCGGTGGGGTGGGCGCGCCAGATGACGGACTCGGCGGCGGTGCCGAGGCCCTTCAAGGTGCGGGAGCGGCGCAGGATGATGCGGTCGTACTCGGGGGCGGTGGCGGTGAAGTAGTAGTGGCCGTCCTTGTGCCGGTGGATGTGCGGGTCGGCCCGGTTGCGGACGAGCGGGTTCACGAAGGGGGCCGGCCCGGGGTGCCTGGCCGGGGTGGCCGCCTGGGCCACACCGGGGACGGCGGGAACGACGGCCAGGGCGCCGGCGGCTGCGGCACCCTTCAGCAGCAGTCTGCGGCTGGGGGGTTCGGGCAGAGCGTGGTCGCGGTCGCGGCTCATGCGGGGGGCTGCCTCTCACTGGGGGACACACGGCGTTGTCTGATGCGCCGTCCGACGTACCGATCGTCCGACATTTCGAACGCCATCTGTCATTACGAACGCCGAAAAGGTAAGGGTGCGCCACGAGGAGGTCAACGGGTCTGACGGGACGAAGGCGGGGCGACAGCCGCCGATTTTCTGTTATCGGCCGCTCTCCCCCACGTCTCCGTTCACGTGCGCAGCCTCACCCACACCACAGCAGCGGCCGCCGGCGTCCTCGCGGCGGTCGCGTCCCTCATCGCCGCTCCCCCGGCTGCGGCCGCCGGTCACCGGGACGTCACGGCCGCCGTGCTCGCCGGCCGGGACGTGACGCTCACCGGCGACACGGCCGTGACCGTGCCGCCCGGGACGACGACGTACGACGGCGTGTTCCGGGGTGAGGGCACGCTCACGGTGCGCGGCAGCGGGACGCTGATCCTCACCAGGGACAGCGACTTCACGCTGCCCCGCTCCCGGCAGCGGCAGACGGTGCGGACGCTCGGCGGCAACCACCCGTACGTGACCGTGGCCCGCCCCGATCCGCCCGCGATCACCGTCGAGCGCGGGGCGACCCTCCAGTACGGCAACGGCGGCACGACCGGGATCGTCGGCCATTTCCCGTACGGCACCCCGGCGTTCCGGCTCAACCAGGACAACATCCGGGTCGACGGCACCCTGCGGCTCGCCCTGAAGAACGCCTACAACCTGGGCACCGTCAGCGGCTCCGGGCTGATCACCCAGCCGCGCTTCCTCTGGGGCACCTGGGACCTGTCGGGGACCCACTCCTTCTCCGGGGTGATCGACAACGGCACACAGGTGAACGCCGGCCGACCCGAGTACGCGACCTCGCTGCCGCGCGTACGCAAGGTACTCAATCAGGGCACCTTCACCGTGGACACCCCGCTGGGGCAGACCGTCACCATGGGCATGGACTTCTACCAGCGCGAGTACGGCAGCGACATCAACGTCCAGTCGCGGCCGGGCAGCAAGGTCGTCCTGGCCGGGCAGTACGGCTGGTCGGACCAGGGCGGCGACACCGACCCCTCACTCAGCGACCCCGCCCTGAACTGGACGCCCGCCCGCAAGAACGTCAACAAGCGCGGCACCAACATCAAGGGCGCGAACGTCCAGTGGGGCGACGGCACCACGAACGAGATCTTCATGCCGGGCACCGCGGAAACCGTGTACATCAACCTCCTCGCGGCCCGGGAGCGTTCGAAGCTCACCTTCGACTACAACGGCCCGGTGACGCTCGGCGCCCCCATCGGCGGCGGCCGCTTCCACGACACGCTCTCCGCCCCCGGCGCCGGCGACATCGTCATCGCCGGAACCCCCGGCAACGACGTCACCTTCGCGGCCGTCCAGTACTACGACGGCTCCACGACGGTCGAGAAGGGCGCGGTCCTGCGCCTGGGCAGCGGCAAACGGGGCGGCGACGGCGGCCTGTACACGCGAGGCGCCCTCTCCGAGGTCGTCAACAACGGCTCGCTCGTCCTGCGCAACACGGCCAAGCCCCTCACCCTGTCCCGCGTCGGCGGCAGCGGCTCGCTCACGCAGTCGGGCGCGGCCACGACGACGCTGACGGGCGGCGCGGTGACGTACACCGGGACGACCACGGTCTCCCGGGGCACGCTGGCCCTGCGCCGGGGCGCCACGCTCGCACGCAGCAAGGCGATCCGGCTCACCTCAACCGGAGCCCGGCTGGACACCGGCCGGGCGGGCCTGCACGTAGCGACCACCCTCACCGGCAAGGGCACGGTCGCGGGCGCTGTCACCAACGAAGGCACCGTCACGACCGGCCTCACCGTCAACGGCCCCTACACGCAAGGCGCGAAAGGCTCCCTGCTCCTGCGGGACAAGCCGCTGAAGGTGACGGGCGCGGTACGGCTGTCCGGAGACCTCGACGTGTCGGCCGCCGGCAGCCGGCCCGCTCGTGTGATCCCCGTGCTCGACAACCGGGGCCGCTCCAGGCCCTCGGGAACCTTCACCGGCCTGAAGGAGGGCGCCCGCATGGGACTGGCCGACACCGCCTACCGCATCAGCTACCGCGCCGGTGACGGCAACGACGTCGCCCTGACAGCGGTCAGCGCCGCCCCGAGCCCGTCCCTCACCGCGTCCGACTCGCCCGCAAGCGACACGGTGACGCCCCGCAGCGCCGGCGCGTCGGAGAACGTCGGCTTCGGCTGGTGGCCCTACGCGCTCGGCCTGGCCCTCGCCGTCAGCCTCGCCGTACCGATGGCGACGCGACGCGGCCGGGGCCGGCGGGGCGGCGGGCGTCATGCGGGCCGCCCGCGGCAGTGAGGCTCACACCTCGGACTCGCCCCACGACGTGACGGCCGCTTCGTCGCCGACGGACACCTTGCCGGGCCGGAGTACCGCGTACTTGGTGCCGAAGGCGATGCCGCCCTGGGACGCGCGCCGGTAGGCGGCGAGAGTGCGCAGGGGTTCCGGGCCCGCCCTGGTTCCGGAGTGCTGGTCGACCAGGGTGACCGCGCAGCGGATGGCGAGCTTCGCGTAGCCCAGTTCGGTGTCGCCGATGCGGATGTGGTGGGCGCGGTCCTCGGTGTGGGGGTCTTCCCAGCCGTCGAGCACGAGGTTGGGGCGGAAGCGGTCCATGGGCAGCGGGCGGGTGCCGCGCTCGGCCAGTTTCCGGTTGAGCAGGTCGAGAGTGGAGCGGGAGATGACGTGCAGGGCACAACTGTCGGCATAGCCGGAGGTGCCCGGTGTCATGCCGTCGGTCACCCGGTCGTGCTCCGGCGGTACGCGCACGAGCCGGCTCCGGGCGCCGAGCACGTCCGAGAGCCAGGCCGCTGCCGCGTCGCCCTGGTCGATGCCCTGGTAGGGGGTGCCGAACAGGTCGACCTTCTGCCGGGTGCCGGAGGTGTCCACGCTCAGGTGCAGGGGCTCCAACCCTGGTGCTTTGAGCGTGAGTTGCCCGCCGTCGGCGGTGACGGTGGGCCGGATGAGGGCAAGCCTGGGGTCCCGCCGCTGCGTCCGGTACACGCCCTCCTCGCTGACGACCATGAAGCTGCGGTCGTGTGCCAGTCCTGCGGGGGTCAGCAGCGCTTCCTGGACCGATGTCCCGGCGCACCCCTTGAGTGGGTAGTACGTCAACTCGACCACGCGGGCCATGCTTTTCCCTTCTGTCTGCCGTCAGCGTCCGCTGGGCGCCTCGGGAAAGCCGAGTTGTGGAGCCAGCAGCCGGGCCTCGGCCGCCCAGTCGGCGAGGAAGGCGAGGGTCAGGCCGCGTTCGCGGTAGCGGAGCCCGGCGGGGACGACACCCGCATCGCCGTAGTCCCTCTGCTCGTCGTCCGCCCGGGCCAGCATCAGCGCGGTGAGCCAGTCGTACTTCACCGCCGAGGCGCACACGCCGAGCCGTACGAGTCGCTCGTCGCCGTGCCAGCCGCTCTCGCGCAGGCCGTGCACATAGGCGTCGTAGGCCGCCTTGGCCAGGCCGGGGAGGTCGGCGGCCGGGACGAACAGGTCGAAGACGGAGTCGGGGAGGTAGTTGCCGAGGTCCTCGCCGAGCGCTCCGTCGCCTGCGAACGCCCAGTCGAGGAGAACGCTGTCGCGGCCGTCCGAGCGGACGTTGGCGGGCCATTGGTCGAGGTGGGAGAAGGTGCGGGGCAGTGACTCCATGACCGTGAGGAACCACTCGCGGTCGTGGTGGAGGCGGACCATGTCCGCGCGCAGGCCCGCCGGGAAGTGCTCCCGGACCAGGGGGTGCCGCCAGGCCTCGTCGTCGTCGAGCAGGTCCTGGCCCGTCGTCCTGCCGGCCGTGTAGTCGCGCAGGAAGCGCCGGGACAGCCAGGGCTGGTCCTCCCCCGCTCCCACCGCGCCCTGCGCGGCGCCGAGCCGGTGGGCGTGCTCGATGTGCCGGGCGAGCGGCCAGGTCGTCGCGGATGCGCCGGGCACGTCCTCCAGCCACAGCGCCACATCGCCGTCGGGGCGTTCGACGCAGGCCAGCGGCCGGGGCGCGCGGATGCCGTGCCGCTGCCAGATCTGGGCGAGCCCGGACCCGTAGACATACGCCTCGCGGCGCCAGAAGTTCCAGTGGCGCGGGTCGTTCGACGCCGCCCAGGTGACGCTGGTCTCCTTCGTCCGCGTCAGCACCTTCAGAACGGCCGAGCGGTCGCCGCCGGTGACCCGCCACACTCCGGCCGTGACGCCGTTGCGCGGGTTGTGCGCGAGCGGCTCGAACACCGCCCTCCCGGCCGGGACTCCCAGGACCTCACGAACTTCGGCATCAGCGACAGCGACCTCGGGCATCCCCCGATGCTATGCCGAGGCTTCCGCCGTGTCCTTGCGTCCCCGCAGCCACACGTAGACCGGGATCCCGGCGAACAGGAACAGCACGCCCTGGTAGACGGCCGCGTATCCGGCCCCGGCGATCAGCCAGAAGGAGAAGCCGAAGGAGAGGGCCGCGACGATCAGGTCGCGGGTGAGGCCCGCGGGGCGGACCCGGTCGCGGGAGCCGCGGGCCAGCCAGTAGAGCTGGGCCGCCGCCGACAGCAGATACGGCACGCAGCCGGTGAACGTGGTGATCAGGACGAGGACGCGGAAGGTGGTGTCCGGGCCGGCCGTGTAGTTGAGGGCGATGAGCAGCGAGCCGAGGACCGCGCAGGCCCACACGCCGAAGCCGGGGACGCCGCCCTTGCCCAGCCGCGCGAACGGCGCCGGGAAGAGACCGTCGCGGGCGGCGGCGTACGGCATCTGCGCGGCCATGAGGATCCAGCCGTTGAGGCAGCCGGTGATCGAGGCGACAGCGACCAGGGCGATGGCGGTGCCGCCCCAGGAGCTGCCGGTGATGGCGTTGACGGCATCGGCGAACGGGGCGCCGGAGTCGGCGAGCCTGTCGTGCGGGACCAGTCCGAAGACGGCGACCGTGCCGAGGATGTAGACCAGGGCCGAGGCCAGTGTGCCGAGGACGCTCGCCCGGCCGACCGTGCGCTCCGGGTCGCGGACCTCGCCCGCGCTGACGGCGGCCGACTCGACCCCGAGGAAGCTGTAGAGCAGCAGCGCCGCGGAGGCGGCCAGCGCCCCCGAGACGCTCTGGCCGGAGGCGTTGAACGGGCCGAAGTTGTCCGCGTCGACGAAGAACAGGCCGATCGTGGCGAGCAGGAGCAGCGGTACGAACTTCAGGATCGTCGAGACGACCTGCACCGTGCCGACCCACCGCGTGCCCGCGAAGTTCGCCGCGGCGGGCAGCCACAGGGCGGCCATGGCGACGGCGGCCTGGAGGACGTGGTTGCCGTGCAGGGGTATGAGGACATCGACGTAGCCGACGACCGCGACGGCCAGGGCGGCGATGCTGACCCAGCACATCGTCCAGTACGACCAGGCGGACAGGAACCCGGCGAACTCGCCGAACGCGTCGCGCGGGTAGACGTAGAGGCCGCCGGTGACCGGGCTGCGCCGGGCCAGCTTGCCGAAGAGCAGCGCGAGCGCCACGGCTCCCACCGAGAGCACGACGAACGCGAGCAGGCTGATCGTGCCGTAGGGGGCGACGGTGGCGGGCAGAGCGAAGATGCCGCCGCCGATGATGTTGCCCATGACGAGGGCCGTGGCGGCGGCGAGGCCGAAGGTGCGGCGGGGAGCGGGTGCGGCCGCGGTGGCCGGTTCGGCCGACTCGGCGGGTTCGGCGGCCTCGGTGGGGCTGGGGACGGTCATGAGGGTTCCTGTACAAGCGGAGGGAGAAGGTCCTGATCGTAACCGCCATCCCACATGGTGGTCGATCTGTTCATGTACTGGACACAATCGGCTGGGGTGCACCGCCGGATGTCGATTACCGTCGTTCGCATGACGAGCACCATCACCCTCGCCGAAGCCCTCGCCGCCGGAACGGTCGTTCTCGACGGCGGCATGTCCAACCAGCTCGAATCGGCCGGGCACGATCTGAGCGACGAACTGTGGTCGGCGCGGCTGCTCGCCGAACAGCCTCAGGCGATCACCGAGGCACACCTGGCCTACTTCCGGGCGGGCGCGGACGTGGCGATCACCTCCAGCTACCAGGCCACGTTCGAGGGCTTCGAGAAGCGCGGGATCGGCCACGACCGGGCGGCCGAACTCATGGCGCTCAGCGTGGAGTCGGCACGGGAGGCGGCTCGCCGGGCGCGCGTCTCCCGTCCCCTGTGGGTGGCGGCCTCGGCAGGCCCCTACGGTGCGATGCTCGCGGACGGCTCGGAGTACCGGGGCCGCTACGGGCTCACGGTCGACGAACTGGAGCGTTTCCACCGCCCGCGGCTGGAAGTGCTGGCGGCGGCCCGCCCCGACGTCCTCGCCCTGGAGACGGTCCCCGACGCCGACGAGGCCACGGCGCTGCTGCGGGCGGTGCGCGGGCTCGGGGTGCCGGCCTGGCTGACGTACTCCGTCGCCGGCGGCCGCACGCGTGCCGGGCAGCCGCTGGAGGAGGCCTTCGCCCTGGCCGCCGACGTGGACGAGGTCATCGCGGTCGGCGTGAACTGCTGCGCGCCCGAGGACGTGGACGCCGCCGCCTCTACCGCGGCGCGGGTCACCGGCAAGCCGGTCGTCGTCTACCCCAACAGCGGCGAGACCTGGGACGCCGAGGCCCGCGCCTGGACCGGACGCTCGAGGTTCACGGCCGACCAGGTGACGGGCTGGCAGCAGGCGGGGGCCCGCCTGATCGGCGGTTGCTGCCGGGTGGGTCCGGAGGCGATCTCGGGGATCGCGGGGACGCTGGGCGCGGCCTAGGGGACCCGCGTAGTCCCGCCTGCCCGCGACGCCCGGCACCAGTCCGCGCACACCCCTCCTCCCCGTCCTGCTCCGCTGCTAGCCTCCGCCATGGGAACCGGTTGCCATGGTGTTGCCGCAGGTGCCCGGGAGAGACGAGGCAGGCATGACGAGGAAGAGCGGGGACGCGAGCCGCAGCACCATCCGGGACGTGGCGCTGCGCGCGGGCGTCTCGGCGTCGACGGTGTCCCGGGTGCTCGGCGGTGTGTACCCGGTGAGCGCGGCGACGCGCGGGAGCGTCATGCGGGCGGTCCGTGAGCTGGACTATGTGGCCGACGCGAGGGCGAAGGCGATCGCGGGTGTCGGCACGCCCACCCTCGCGTTCGTGCTGGAGGACATCACCGGCCCGTCGTTCGCGCACATGGCCCACGGCGTGGAACGCGAGGCGACCCGCCTCGGCCATCTCTGCCTGGTGTGCAGCACGGAGGGCGATGTCCGGCAGGAGCTGGAGTTCGTCGAGATGATGCGCGCCCAGCGGGCCGCCGCGGTGATCCTGGTCGGCGGCAGCGCCGACACCTCCGAGTACCGCGAACGCACCCATCGCATGGCGGACTCCCTCGCCTCGGCCGGTTCCCGCCTGGTCCTGTGCGGCCGGCCACCGCTGGACCCCGGTGCCCCGGTGACGGTCATCGAGTACGACAACGAGGGCGGCGCCTACACCCTGGTCGCCCATGTGCTCGCCCAGGGGCACCGCCGGGTGCTGTTCCTCGGCGGCCGGGCGGACCACACCACGGCCCTGGGCCGCGAACGCGGCTACCTCGCCGCCCACCGCGCCCGTGGCCTCACCCCCGACGAGTCCCTCGTCCTGCACGGCGACTTCACGCGCGACGCGGGCCACCGCCTCATGCGGCAGGCGCTCAAGGACGACCTCGGCTTCACGGCCGTCGTGGCCGCCACCGACATGGTCGCGGCGGGCGCCCTCACCGCACTGCACGAGGCGGGCCTGTCCGTCCCGGGCGATGTCTCCCTCGCCGGCTACGACGACATCCCCTTCGCCCGCGATCTGCACCCCGCCCTGACGACGGTCCACGTCCCCTACGAGGAACTGGGCCGTCTCGCCGTCCGCACGGCCCTCGAACACGCCCCGGGCGCCGCGGACGAGCACCTGCTGCTGGGCACGCACGTGGTGGTACGGGACTCGGTGGGCCCGCCCCCGGCCCGGTAACTCCCCGGGGGCATACCGCTGTTGCCGGCGCTCGGCGGAGTCCGGCACCCCGGTCGGGGCGGAGAATCTCAAGACTCTCCGCGCCGACCGCGGACGGCGCTGGTGGCGGCGCGGCCGCCGAGGGACGCGCGCGCCACGTTCGCGGAGGCCCGCCGGCCTGAGTTCACTCGCGGGGACGCTACGCCTGCGACGTCGGTGCGAGCGGGGTGACGGCGGGCGCGGAGGCGGGAGCCGGCGACGCCGGAACGCCGCGCCCGTGCTGGGAGTACGACAGGACGCCCGTGAGGACGATCCTGAGGACCTCGCGCAGTTCGATGTGGAGCGGCACACGCCCGCCCGGGTCCTGTGACCAGCGGTAGAGCAGACCCAGGTAGGAATCACGGAGGATGTTGCCGACCCTCATCGGATCGATGTCGAAGCTGACCTCCCCGCGCTGGCGGCCGGCTTCGATGATGTTGGCGAAGACCTGGCCCGCGTAGGGCTCCTCGAGGAGGGGCTGCCCGGCCTTCACCCAGGCCTGGAGCATGGCGGCGGTGATCTCGCGCTCGGACTCGTTGAACTCCGCCAGCGCCGCCATGCACCGCTCCAGATGCACCGTCACATCGTCGTTGCGGGACTTCATCGACTCTTCCATGGCCAGCTCCAGGCGCCGCTTCCGGGCCTCGGCCCAGGCGGTGACCAGGTCTTCCTTGCGCTGGAAGTAGTTGAAGAAGGTGCCCCGGGCCACGTCGGCGTGCTCGGCGATCTGGTCGATCGTGGTGCCGTCGTAGCCCTGCTCCGCGAAGAGGGTCAGGGCGGATGTGTAGATGCGGTCCCGCACCCGCTGCTTGCTCCGCTCTCTGCGCCCGAGGGGGCGGGCAGGTTCAGAGGCCATGTGCTTCCTCGCCTTCTCACGTCGTTGTGCGGGCTCCCCCTGGCCCCCAAAAATTATACCACGGTACATCTATGAGTCATGGTCTTCGTTTGCCCATGACGTCAGGGCGCGGACGCCACGGAAGCGGCGATCACACCTATGGGTTCGCGGCCCAGCAGCCGGGTGGCGGGTATGTCGACACCCGCCGTGCGGTGCAGTCGCACCCTGAGCTCGGTCGCCAGCAGTGAGTCCAGCCCCAGGGTCCGCAGCGGCCTGCGGGGATCGAGCCTGGTCGCCGAGAGGCCGAGCACGGTCGCGGCCTGCTTCAGGACGTCGTCGGGCACGAGGGCGGGTCCGGGGCCTTCGATCGCGGGGGGCGAGGGAGGGACGGTCGTGGTCGCGGGGGCCGGCGCCGGGGCTTTCGCCGCCCGGATCCCGTCGGGCGTCCCGTGGGCGGAACCGACCGCTCGCTCGCGCAGGCGTATGTCACGGAACTCCGCGATCAGGTGCCCGTCCTCGTCCGTCAGCCACACATCGCAGCGGGCGTCGTCCGTACCGTCGGACGGCGTGAAGCGGGCCACGCACCAGTGGTCCCGTCCGACCGCCGCCTCGTCCCGGACCAGGACCCGGCCGAAGGACACCGGCACGTAGCCGTCCGGTCTCCCCGCTGCGCCCGTGGAGTGCGGCCACGCGGCGAGCATCGTCAGAAGCCCGGCCTCGAGTCCGGTCGCCCCCGCCCCGGCGCGGCGCATACGAGCCACCGATTCGCCTTCGGCGCACCACAGTTGGGCCACGGTGCGCAGCGATGCGTCGATCGTGTAGCCGCGGCCCTGGGCACGGCGGTAGAACTCCCCCGCGGGCACGTACGAGGTGCACCGGGTCAGGCCGGCGTCCAACAGCTCCCCGCCCTGCGGCTCGGCCGCCACGCTTCCGCTTGCCGCACGGAACCTGCCCGTCATGCACAGCTCCCCGTCCCGAGTGCCGTCCGGGGTGCGCACCGCGGTGACGGTGAACACGAAGGTCCCCTCCTGCGCGGCGGGCGCCAGGCACACACGCACCGAGGCCTCGCGCGCCCGCTCCAGTTCCCAGGGGCGGCTCCCGAACTCGACGTCCTCCAGCACGCCTTCACCGCAGGACGCGATGCCGCCCGCCGCCCGCAGGACGGCCTTGAAGTAGAGCACCGGCGGTACGACGGCCGCGCCGCCTCGCGTGCGGACGCTCTCCCCGAGGTCGTCCAGGCCCAGCTCGCGCAGCTCGATCTCCCGTACGTGCTCGGCCGGCGCGGCGGGCGCCGCCGCGGGAGCCGGATCCTTCCTGAACTGTTCCTGGTCCCAGGCGTACGTCGGCAGCGGCACGCGGGGTGCGGTCCCCTGGAACAAGCGGCTGAAGTCGACGCGTCCGCCGTGGGAGAAGAGCCGGCCGAGCGCCCGGGTGATGTTCTCGCCGTCGTCCTGGTGGCGCTTGAGGGTGGCCACGGCGGCCGGTGCGGCGCCCTGCTCCGCGAGGACCGCCGCGACGGACTGGACGAGCAGCGGGTGCGGGCCGACCTCCAGGAACACCGTCTCCTCCTTGGCGGCCGCCCGCACGGCCTCGACGAAGCGCACCCGCTCGCGAAGGTTGTCCACCCAGTAGGCGGCGTCCAGCTCGGGGCCGTCGACCGGCTCGCAGCGGGTGGTGGAGAACATCGCGGTGCGGGCGGGCAGCGGGGTGAGGTGGGCGAGGGCGTCGGCCAGGTCGTCCCTCAGCTCCGCCATGTACGGGGAGTGGGAGGCCACGTTGACCTTGACGGGCCGGCTCTGCACCCCTTCGGTCTCGAGGCGTTCGGCGATGCGCCGCAGAGCGTGTGCGTCCCCGGCGAGGACCGTACTCCCGGGGGCGTTCTCCGCCGCGACGCACACCGCGTCGCCGTAGGGCGCCACGGCGTCCGCCGCGGTCAGCGCGTCGAGTTCGACGGCGAGCATCGCGCCGCGCCCCGCCAGCCTCTGCATCAGGGAGCTGCGCCGGCAGATGACCGAGGCGGCGTCCCTGAGCGACAGCGCACCGCAGACCTGGGCGGTGGCCACCTCGCCCATGCTGTGTCCGATCCCGAGGCCGGGGTCGACCCCCTTGGCGCGCAGGAGCGCGGCCAGCGACACCTGCATGGCCCACAGCAGGGGTTGCACCACCGCGACGTCGTCGGGGAGCTCCTGCGGCGGTGAGTCCTCGCCGTCGCCGGTCAGCAGGCCGATGACCGACCATCCCAGCTCCTCCCGGACGGCGGCGTCGCATTCGGTCAGGGTGTGCCGGAACACCGCTTCGGAGGCCAGCAGGTGGCGCCCCATCCCGAGCCATTGCGAGCCCTGCCCGGGAAAGACGAAGGCGATCCGGCGGTCGCCCGCGAAGCCGGCGTCCGCCGTCCCTCCGTCCGGGGTCTCCTCGCCCGCGGCCAGGGCGCGCAGAGCGGCGGCGAGTTCGTCATGGGTGGGGGCGACGGCCCAGAGGCGGTGGGGGTGGGCGTCACGGCGCGTCGCGGCGGCGTGGCAGATGTCCCGCAGCGCGAAGGCACGTCCCTCGGCGCCCTCCAGGAAGGCGGCGTAGCGCGCGGCGAGTTGGCCGAGGGCGGCTGGAGTGCGGGCGCTGAGCAGCAGCAACTGCGGCTCCTCGCCCGCCGGGGCGACCGGTTCCGGAGTCGGCTCGTGCGCCGGCTCGGGCACGTACTCGCCGACGATCACATGAGCGTTGGTGCCGGAGAGGCCGAAGGAACTGACGCCCATGACCGCGGCCCGGCCGCCGGGGACGAGCGGGGTGTTGCGCGCGACGCACTCGAGAGAGGCGCTGTCCCCGGCCAGGGCGGGGTGCGGCGTGCGCAGGTGCAGGGACGCGGGGATGACGCGGCGCCGGGCGATGAGCACGGTCTTGATCAGGCCCGCGATCCCGGCGGCGGCTTCGGCGTGCCCGATGTTGGTCTTGACGGAACCGATGAGCAGCGGGCGGGACCGGTCTCCCTCGGCTTCCTCGTTCCTGTCGCCCAATACCTCTGCCAGGGCGCGCAGTTCGACGTCGTCCCCGACCGGGGTGCCGGTGCCGTGCGCTTCCACGTAGTCGAGCTGGTCCGGGGTGATGCCGGCGCTGCGACAGGCGGAGCGGATCATCTCGGTCTGTCCGGACACGGCGGGCTGGAGCAGCATTCCGCTGCCCTGGCCGTCGTTGGTGACGGCGCTGCCCCGCAGTACGGCGAGGATCTGGTCACCGTCGCGCAGCGCGTCGGGCAGGCGCTTGAGCAGGACCGCCCCCACTCCCTCGCTGCGCACGAAGCCGTCACCGGAGGCGTCGGCGAACTTGCAGCGTCCGTCGGGCGCGAGCATGCCGCCCTGGGAGTAGGTGACGGCGTCGGACGCCGAGAGCACGGCGTTGACTCCGGCGGCGACGGCCATGTCGCTCTCTCCGGTCAGCAGGCTCTGCCGGGCCAGATGCACGGCCACCAGGGACGAGGAGCACGCGGTGTCGACCACCAGGCTGGGCCCGCGCACATCGAGGGCGAAGGAGAGGCGCCCCGCGGTCATCGTCCGCAGCCGGCTGCCCGCCATGCCGTGCACGTCCTGGAATCCTTCGGACTCCGCCAGGTCTCCGTACTCGGCGGTCGCCTGTCCCACGTACACGCCGGTGCGGCTGCCCGCCAGCGAGGACGGGAGGATGTGCGCGTCCTCCAGCGCTTCCCAGACGACCTGGAGGAGGACCCGCTGCTGGGGATCCATGGCCAGCGCCTCGCGCGGGGCGATGCCGAAGAAGGCGGCGTCGAAGCCGTACAGATCGTCGATGAACCCACCGTGCCGCGAGACGGTCGTGCCCGGTTCACCGGGTTGTGCGGAGTGGTACCGCCGTACGTCGAACCGGTCCTCCGGCACGGGCGTGACGGCGTCGGTGTTGGCTTCGAGCAGTTGCCGGAACTCACGCACCCCACGCGCTCCGGGAAATCTGCATCCCATCCCGACGATGGCGATTTCAGGCATGACGCCTTGCTGCACCAGGTCCCCCCTAAGTGATGTGGTGTCAGGATCCAAAAGTACACCAGAGACCAAATTTGGCTTCCAGTCGACTCCGTGAACAGCAGAAGACGATCGCGCGACAGACGACTTTTTGCCCGCTTCGTAAGGTTGGTGACCAGCCGTTACCTCCCGTAAGGCGTCGCAACCGCGAACGACACGGGTAGAAACATGGGCTACAGTCCATTGATAAACCGCTACACAGAAGCTCAGGAGGAGGACGGATGATCGCCAGAGTGCTGGGTCCCCTGCGCGTGACCATGAACGGCGTGTCGGTGGTTCCCACGGCGCTGAAGGCCAGGAAGCTCCTCGCCGTGCTCATCCTGAACCGGGGCCGCGTGGTGCAGCGGGCCGCCATCGAGCGCGAACTGTGGGGCCTCGACGTGCCCATGAGCGCCTCGACGGGCATCCAGAACTGCGTCATGCAGATCCGCAAGAGCATCGGCCGCGCCGTCGACGGCGGACCCTCGGACCGGCTCCCCAAGGAGACGCTGATCACCGAGGCCACCGGTTACCGGCTCGAAGTACCCGGCGAACAGTTCGACATCGTCGGCTACCACCGGCTCGTGTCGGCGGCGGGCGAGGCGGAGGCCAGGGGTGACCTGTCGCAGGCGTCGGCCCAGCTCGGCAACGCGCTGAAGCTGTGGCGGGACGCGCCCCTGGCCGATGTGCCGGCCGGGCCCGTGCTGCACCCGCACGTGCTACGGCTGGAGGAGGACCGCAAGGCGGTGCTGAGCCAGCGCGTCGGCCTGGACCTGCGGTTGCGCCGCTACGCCGAGGTCATCGGTGAACTGCACGCCCTGGTGGCCCTCAATCCCTACGACGAGGTGCTGCACGAGTACCTGATGCTGGCGCTGTACCTCTCCGGGCGCCGCAACGACGCGCTGGCGGCCTATCAGGGCCTGCGAGCCGCGCTGACCGACGGGATCGGCCTGGAGCCCTCGCACCGGCTGCGTCGCCTCCAGCAGCAGATCCTGAACTGTGACGACGCGCTGGAGCACACCTTCCTGGACGACCGCTCACCCCACCTTGTCGGGGCGTAGCGGTCCCGCTCGGTGAGCGGCCGTCAGGGCCGCGACGAGCTCTTCGAGCAGGACGCCCTGACCGTTCGGGGTGAAGGGGAAGAAGTGCCCGCCCTGGGCGAGCCGGGCACGGAACGGGCCCGAGGTGAAGCGGGCCCACAGCGGCAGCACGCCCGGCGGGACGAGCGGGTCGTCCGTGCCGGCCAGCGCGGTCACCGGCACGGTGAGCCGGAGAGGCTCCACGGCGCGCAGCGCGTCCCGCGCGAGTGCGAGGTCATGGGCCAGGACCTGCCGCGCGGGGCTGAGCGACGTATCGCGCAGGGCGTCGGCCGGTAGGCGATGGGTCGCGAGGATCTCGGCCAACTCGGCGGCGGAGCCCGGATGTTCCGGGCGCGGCCGGCTTCGGGCCCCCGGTTGGGAACAGCTCACGACCAGGCCGTCGCAGCGTCCGCCGCCCGCGTCGGCGACGGCGAGCGCCAGCAGCCCTCCCAGACTGTGCCCGTAGAAGACGGTGGGGGCGGGGGCGAGGTCGCGCAGTCCGCGGCTGATGCCCGACACGGCGGCGGTCAGCGTCGTACGTGGTGCGAGGCCCGCGCGCCGCTCCCGCCCGGGCAGCGTGACGCCCACCACCTCCACCGTGTCCGGCAGGCCGGCCAGGACGCTCGAGTAGCGCTGTGCGCCCGCGCCGGCGTGGGGGAAGACGACGATGCGGCTGCCGCGCTGTGCCGAGGGGCGCAGCACGTGCGTCCAGTCGTCGGAGTGGGGAAGCATGCTCATTCCTTGGTGGGTCGGCGCGGCGGTCACGCACGACGCGCGCTCTCCGGGCC
>NZ_JBHUQX010000079.1:0-27561 GCF_042674225.1 Streptomyces sp. NPDC056948 | reverse complement strand
CACCTGGGGCCCGCTCCAGGTCGCCGCTGAGAACGGCGACGCCCTCGCCGGCAACCCGGCCCCCGTCGTCCTCGACACCGGCCGCGTCCTGCTCGTGCACGTGCGCAACGCGGCCCTCGCCACCGAGGACGCCATCCGGCGCGGCAAGGTGAGCGCGGCGGACGGGCGCCGCGTCTGGGTGCGGCACAGCGACGACGAGGGCCTCACCTGGTCGGCGCCGAAGGAGATCACCCAGGAGACCAAGAAGCCCCAGTGGCGCTGGTACGCCACCACCCCCGGCCACGCGATCCGGCTGAGCACCGGCCGGATCGTCGTTCCCGCCAACCACTCCCTGCCGCCCACCGGCACCGACAACGGCACCGAGGGCAAGTACAACGGCGGCCACTGCCTGCTCAGCGACGACCGGGGCGCGACGTGGCGCATCGGGTACGTCGACGACGACACCGACGGCTACATCAACGTCAACGAGACCACCGCCGCCGAACTCCTCGACGGCCGCGTCTACTTCAACGCCCGCAACGACTCCACCTCACCCGGCACCCGCGCCGACGCCCACTCCACGGACGGCGGGCAGAGCCTGGTGAAACGCTTCCGTCCGCAGGCCGGCCTCGCCGCTCCCGTCTGCCAGGCCGCCCTTCTCCAGCTCCGCGACCCGGACCTGCTTCTCTACTCCGGCCCCGCCGACCCGGGCTTCCGTGCCCTGATGACCATCCGTGCCTCCGCCGACGGCGGCACCACCTGGCGCCCGGCGTTCACGGTGGACGGCCTGCCCGCCGCGTACTCCGATCTGGTCCGCGTCGACCCGGACACCGTGGGGCTGTTGTACGAGACCGGCGACTTCGGCGCCTACGAGACGATCACCTTCCGGCGGGTGCCCGTGACCGAGCTGACCTGAACCGTCGGGGGCACCGGCGCGGACGTAGAGTCAGGGCCATGACCTCTACCGACAGTGCCGCCACCGACAACGCCCAGAAGGCCCCCGCCAAGGACCCCTGGGACCTGCCCGACGTCTCCGGACTCGTCGTCGGTGTGCTCGGCGGGACCGGGCCCCAGGGCAAGGGCCTCGCCTACCGGCTCGCCCGGGCCGGCCAGAAGGTGATCATCGGCTCGCGGGCCGCCGAGCGCGCCCAGGCGGCGGCCGGGGAACTCGGGTACGGCGTCGAGGGAGCCGACAACGCCGAGACCGCGCGGCGCAGCGACATCGTGATCGTCGCCGTGCCGTGGGACGGACATGGCAAGACCCTCGAATCCCTGCGCGAGGAACTGGCCGGCAAGCTCGTCGTCGACTGCGTCAACCCGCTCGGCTTCGACAAGAAGGGCGCCTACGCGCTCAAGCCCGAGGAGGGCAGCGCCGCCGAGCAGGCCGCCGCCCTGCTGCCGGACTCCCGCGTCACGGCCGCCTTCCACCACCTGTCGGCCGTGCTGCTCGAGGACCCGGAGATCGACGAGATCGACACCGACGTGATGGTGCTCGGCGAGGTCCGCGCCGACGTCGAGATCGTCCAGGCGCTGGCCGGCCGTATCCCCGGTATGCGCGGCATCTTCGCGGGGCGGCTGCGCAACGCCCACCAGGTGGAGTCGCTGGTGGCGAACCTGATCTCCGTGAACCGCCGCTACAAGGCACACGCCGGGCTCCGCGTCACCGACGTGTGAGCCGGTGAGGTGGATGGGGGACACTGGTCGTCGTAGCAGTGTCCCCCGACAGGAGTCCACCGAAATGCCCCGCCTTGCCGTTTACGCCCTGATTGTCTGCGTCCTCTCCGTGGCGGCGGCCGTGGTCTCCTTCGTCCAGGGCAGCTGGCTGGGGATCGTCTGGGTACTGCTCGCCGGGCTGTCGTCCAACATGGCCTGGTACTACCTCAAGCGCGCCAAGGCGCAGAAGTCGGTCACGGGCTGACCGAGCAGAACTCGTTGCCGCCCTGCCAGAAGCGGTACAGCTCCTGACCGCAGTACGTCTCGAAGTCGCTGATCCCCAGGGACTTCAGGATCGTGTCGATCACGTCGAAGAACACGCCGTTCACCGCGGGCAGCCACAGCAGCGCGAACACGAACAGCAGGCCGAACGGCGCGAACGGCTCCACCTGGCGCCGGATCTTGTACGACAGCCACGGCTCGATCACGCCGTAGCCGTCCAGGCCCGGCACCGGCAGGAAGTTCAGCAGCGCGGCCGTCACCTGGAGCAGGGCGAGGAAGGCCAGGGCGAGCCGGAAGTCGCTCGGCACGCCGTCCAGGGCGTCCAGCCAGAACGGGGCCGTGCACACGATCGCGAACAGCACGTTCGTCAGCGGACCCGCGGCCGAGATCAGACTGTGCCGCCAGCGTCCCTGGATCCGTCCCCGCTCGATGAAGACCGCGCCGCCGGGCAGGCCGATCCCGCCCATGATCACGAAGATCACCGGGAGCACGATGCTCAGCAGCGCGTGCGTGTACTTCAGCGGGTTCAGCGTGAGATAGCCCTTCGCGCCGACCGAGATGTCGCCGCTGTGCAGGGCGGTGCGCGCGTGCGCGTACTCGTGCAGACACAGGGAGACGATCCAGGCCGCCGTCACGAAGAGGAACACGGCGACGCCGGGCTGCTCCGCGAAACCGGTCCAGGTCGCCCATCCCGTGACCGCCGTCACGGCCATGATCCCGACGAACACGGGACTGATCCGCCGCTCGCTGTGGCGGCTGGTGGCGGTGGTCATGGGGCTCCCTGCACTCTTCGGACACGCGATGGGACTGCCCGACCGTACCGGGCGCACGGGGAAAACGTCTCGCGCGGGTCGGTCGGTTCCGGAGAGGGTGGGGGCATGGGGCTCTGGCACGTGTTGTACGCGGACTGGCAGATGGAGTGCTGCGGCACGCCGTTCTCGGTGGGGGACGAGGTGAGCTGGCCCCTGCTGCTCCTGGACGCGGACGACGTGTACGGCGGCGGCTGGCACGACCAGCTCACCAAGGTCGCCGGGCCGGTGGAGCACGTGGGAGGCGTCCGGGTGGTGCGGGAGGAGACGGGCCTCACGGTGGCACTGGGCGGGGAGCCCGGGGGTTGGATCCGGTCGGTCGGGCTGCTCTCCGTCGAGCGGCACGGCGCGTCCTGGCCCCAGGCCACCGGGCGGGTACGGGCCGTGCAGGTGCTCACCCAGGGCTACGCCGAGACGCCACCCGGCTCGCGCTCCTGGGAACCCGTCCCGGGGGAGCGGAGTCTGAGGGCGGTCGACCAGTGCCCGAAGTGGTTCGCAGACGATGCCGCGGAGCAGGGGCGCCGGCGGAGGGAGTCGGGGGTGGTGGTGACCCTGGAGGTACCCGGCACGGACTCCTGGCTCTCGCACGCCGTCCGCGAGGCCCTGGGCCTGCCCCAGCAGGGCGCCGAGCCCGGGGCGGAGACGGAGGGCATCCCGGCGGAGGCCCTGACGGCCTTGCTGGAGTCCCTGAGCACGGTCGCCCCGCCCCGGCACTCGAGGGCCGGGCGGCCTCGTCATCGTGCCTGAGCGACGCCGCGGCGCCCCGGCCGGCCGTTGCCACCTCGCACGTGCGGCCACCCCGGCCCGGCGACCAGCCGGCCTCGGCGCGGCCACCGGGCCTGGTCACCCGGCTACCCGGACCCGGCCACCCAGCTCGGCGGCCGAATCGGCCTCGGACCGGCGACCCGGCCACCCCATCCCAGCCACAGCGTCCGGCCGCCCGGCCAGCCCGGACCTGGCCGCCCAGCCACAGCGTCCCGGCCACCTGGCCAACCCGGCCCCCGGGCCAACCCGGCCCCGGCCACACCCTGCCCGCCCGCCGCGCCTTCGAACTGGCTACCCGGACCCGGCCACCCAGCTCGGCGGCCGAAATCGGCCTCGGACCGGCCACCCCATCCCCGCCACAGCGTCCGGCCGCCCGGCCAGCCCGGGCCTGGCCACCCGGACCTGGCCACCCGGCCAGCCCGGCCCTGGCCACCCGGACCTGGCCACCCGGCCAACCCGGCCCCCGGCCACCCAGCCACAGCGTCCCGGCCACCCGGCCAACCCGGCCCCCGGGCCAACCCGGCCCCCGGGCCAACCCGGCCCCGGCCACACCCTGCCCGCCCGCCGCGCCGTCGAACGTCGTGACCCGTGCTCGTACCACCGGAGACAATGGACCCCGTGCGCTACCGCATCCTCGGCACCACGCAGGCGCTCCGCACCGACGGCACGGTCGTTTCGGTGGGCGGGGCGCGGTTGCGTGCGCTGCTGACCGTGCTCGCTCTGCGGGCCGGCCGTACCGTGCCCGTGGGGCTGCTCGTCGACGAGGTGTGGGACGGTACGCCGCCCGCCGACGGCCCGGCGGCGCTGCAGGCGCTGGTCGGGCGGTTGCGGCGGGCGCTCGGGGCGGACGCGGTCGCCTCCGTCGAGGGCGGGTACCGGCTCACGGCCGCGCCCGACGACGTCGATCTGCACCGGTTCGAGCGGCTGGCCGGTGAGGGGCTGCGGGCCCTGGCTGATGACGACCCGGCCAAGGCCGCCGTGATCCTCGACGACGCCCTCGCCCTGTGGCGCGGCCCGGCCCTCGCCGACCTCCCCGACCGCACCGCCGAGGCGGCCCGCCGGGACACCCGCCGCCTGGACGTCCTGCGCGCCCGCCACACCGCCGCCCTCGCCCTCGGCCAGTCCGAGCAGTCCCTGCCGGAGCTGACCGCCCTGTGCGACAGCCACCCCCTGGACGAACCCCTCCAGACCCTGCGCCTGCGCGCCCTGCGCGACGCGGGCCGCACGGCGGAGGCCCTGGACGCCTACGAGGAGGTCCGGCGGCTCCTCGCCGACCGGCTGGGAGCCGACCCGGGGCCGGAACTGCGGTCCCTGCACGCGGAGTTGCTGAGCCTGGGGGACAGGCCCGTAGCCGCGCCCGCCGCCGAGCCCCAGCCCGTCGGCAACCTGCGGGCCCGGCTCACCTCCTTCATCGGCCGTGAGAGCGACATCGAGACCATCCGCGGCGATCTCGCCACCGCCCGGCTGGTCACGCTGCTCGGGCCCGGCGGGGCCGGCAAGACACGGCTGTCGCAGGAGGCCGCCGAGACCGTACGGCCCACCATGTCCGGCGGCGTCTGGCTGGCCGAACTCGCCCCGGTCGACGACCCCGCCGCCGTCCCGGAAGCCGTGCTCACGGCCGTCGGCGCCCGCGAGACCGTGCTGTACGGCGCCGGCGCCGAGGGCATCAGGGCCGCCGTGGCCGACCGGCTCGACGACCCCGTCGAGCGGCTCGCCGAGCACTGCTCCCGCCCCGGCATGCTGCTGATCCTCGACAACTGCGAGCACGTCGCCGACGCCGCCGCCCGGCTCGCCGAGGGGTTGCTGGAGCGCTGCCCGGGACTCACCGTTCTCGCCACCAGCCGTGAACCCCTGGGCGTGCCTGGGGAGTTGCTGCGGCCCGTGGAGCCGCTGCCCGAGCCGGTCGCGCTGCGGCTGCTCGCCGACCGGGGCGCGGTGGCCCGGCCCGGCTTCCGCGTCCAGGACGACCCCGAGGCGTGCGCCGAGATCTGCCGGCGTCTCGACGGCCTGCCCCTGGCCATCGAACTCGCCGCCGCCCGGCTGCGGATGCTCACGCCCCGCCAGATCGCCGACCGGCTCGACGACCGCTTCCGCCTCCTCACCTCCGGCAGCCGCACCGTGCTGCCCCGCCAGCAGACCCTCAGAGCCGTCGTCGACTGGTCCTGGGACCTCCTCGACGAGGACGAACGGGACGTGCTGCGGCGGCTGTCGGTGTTCGCGGGCGGCTGCGACCTCCCCGCCGCCGAGGCGGTGTGCGGGCCGGTCGCCCTGGAGGCGCTCGGCTCGCTCGTCGACCGGTCCCTGGTCGTGGCCGCCCCGCCCCGCGAGTCGGCCGACGGCGAGATGCGCTACCGGCTGCTGGAGACCGTCGCCGAGTACGCCGCCGAGCGGCTGGACGAGGCCGGACAGCGCGCCGAGGCCGAGCGCGCCCATCTGACGTACTTCCGTGAACTCGCCCGCGCCACCGACCCGTTGCTGCACGGACCCGGCCAGCTCGCCGCCATCCACCGGCTGGAGCGGGAGTACGAGAACCTGCGCACCGCCCTGCGCCACGCCGTCGCCCTGCGCGACGAGCAGGAGGCGCTCTGCCTGGCACTGTCCCTCGTCTGGTACTGGCAGATGCGTGACCTGCGCATCGATGCCCGCACCTGGTGCCGCGAGGTCATGGCCCTCGGCCCCGACCCCTTCACCGAGCCCGTCCGCCGCGCCGCCCCGGTCTGGCAACGCTGCACCGACGCCCCGCCCCCGATGACCGGCGAGGTCCTCCAGGAGGCCCGGCGTGGAATCCACCTGGCCCATCTCGCCTGCATGGACACCGAACTGGACGCCTGGCAGACCCCGCGGGCCCAGCGGAAGCTGCAGATCATCGCCGAGACCTATGAGCCCGGCCTCCCGCAGACCTGCCGGCTCCCCGGCCTGCTCTGGTTCTTCGCCGTGATGCTGACCGGCGACATGGACCGGCTGCGCGTCGTCATGGAAGCGTCCATCCGCACCTGCCGGGAGACCCCCGGCTTCGAGTGGGAGCTGGCCTCAGGTCTCCAGATGCGGGCCAACTTCCTCGCCAACCGCACCGACTGGGCGGGCGACGCCGCCCGGGACGCCGACGAGTCGCTGGAGATCTACCGGAGCCTCGGCGACGCCTGGGGCACCGCGGAGGCCCTCTCCGCCCGCGCCGAGACCCACGAACGCAGGGGCGCCTACGCCCTGGCCGCCGCCGACTACGAGGCGGCCATCGCGCACGCGGAACACCTCGGCGCTCACGGTCAGACGGCCGTGCTCACCGCCCGGCTCGGCAACGCGCTGATGGAGGCCGGCGAGGCCGAGCGCGGCGAGCGGATGCTGCGCGAGGTGATCGCCGAGCGCGGGGACTCGCACAGCGAGGCCATGCCCGCCGCCCGCCTCTTCCTGGCCGTCCGGCTGGGCCTGACGAGCCGTGTGCCCGAGGCGCGCGAGCAACTGCGGCGGCTGCGCCAGGACTTCCGTATCGCCCACTTCATCGTCTTCGACGCGTTCATCCTCGGGGCCGAGGCCTGGCTGGACGCCGTGGAGGGGCGTCACGCGGAGTGCCTGGACCTCATCCGCAAGGCGCTGGAGCGCGCCGCCGACCCGCGCTCGCAGGTCATCGCCCCCCATATGCGGGCGGTGTACCTGACCATCGGGGCCGGAGCCCTGGCCGGCCTCGACGGCGGGCGCCGCGCCCGTGACGCGGCCCGCTGCCTGGGCGCCGCCGACGGCCTCCTGCCGCCGGGCCATGTCGCCGCCCGACAGGAGCGCGAGACCCGCGAGCAGGCGGAACGGCGGGCCCGGGCCGTGCTCGGCGACCGGGCGTACGAGACCGCGTACGCGGAAGGCGGCGGCCTCTCCCCCGAGGAGGCCACCGCCCTCGTCTGACGCGAGCCGGGACCGTCCGCTCAGCTCTTCGTGCGGAACTTGTGGATCGCGATCGGAGCCATCACCGCCGTGATCGCCACCGACCAGCCGAGCGTCACCCACAGATCGTGCGCGACCGGCCCGCCGACCATCAGACCGCGCGCGGCGTCCGCCAGCGTGGACAGCGGGTTGTAGTCGGTGAAGGCCTGCAGCCAGCCCGGCATCGAGGTCGTCGGCGCGAAGATCGACGAGCCGAACTGCAGCGGGAACAGCACCAGGAAACCCATCGCCTGCACGGACTGCGCGTTCTTCATGATCACGCCCAGGGTGAGGAACACCCACATGATCGACGAGGCGAACGCGGTGGACAGCGCCACGGTCGCGAACAGACCCAGCCAGTTGGTGATCTCGAACCCGACCGCGACGGCGACGATCATCAGCACGGCGGTCGCGAACAGCATCCGCAGCAGCTCCACCGAGATCTTCGCGAAGAGCACCGAGCCCCGCCCGATCGGCAGGGACCGGAAGCGGTCCATGACACCGGAGTTGAAGTCCTGGCTGAAGCCGGTGCCGACGCCCTGGGACAGCGTCATGCTCATCATCGCGATCATGCCGGGGATCACGTACTGCACATACTGGTCCTGCCCGCCGCCCAGCGCCTGCCCGATCGAGCCGCCGAACACGAACACGAACAGCAGGGTGAAGATGACCGGCATCAGCAGCGCGTCGGCCATCGACTCCGGGTCCTTGCGGATCCACAGCAGATTGCGGCGTACCAGGGCCCCCGTGTGGCGCAGGTGCGCGCGCGGCGAGATCCGGGCGTCCGCCTCGCCTTCGTGGAGGGGTGCGGTGGCGGCGCTCATACGGCGACCTCCTGACGGTCGTCGGCGGGCACGGTGTCCTGCGGGGCACTGGCCCGGTGGCCGGTGAGGGACAGGAACACCTCGTCCAGGCTGGGCAGTTCGGTGGTGATGGCGGAGAGCGTGATGCCGCGCGAGGTGACCGCGCCGACCACGGCGGTCAGCTGCTCGTCGCTGAGGATCGGCACGAGGACGTCGCCCCGGTCGGTGTCCACGGTCGTGGTGGCGAGCCCGGTGATCCCCAGCTCGTCCAGCGCGGCGGCGAGCGGCCGCAGATGCTCCGGATCGGCCGGGCGTATCCGCAGCGCACGGCCGCCGACCTTCGCCTTCAGCTCCTCGATGGCACCGCCCGCGATGACCTGCCCGCGGTCCACGACCGTCAGCTCGGTGGCGAGCTGCTCGGCCTCCTCCATGTACTGGGTGGTGAGCAGCACGGTGACGCCGTCGCCGACCATGCGCTTGACCTCGTCCCACACCTCGTTGCGGGTGCGCGGGTCGAGCCCGGTGGTCGGCTCGTCCAGGAACAGCACGGCCGGCCGGCCGATCATCGACGCGGCCAGGTCCAGCCGCCGCCGCATGCCTCCGGAGTACGTCGCCGCGGCCCGCTTGGCGGCCTCGGTGAGCGAGAAGCGCTCCAGCAGTTCGTCGGCCCGGGCCCGGGCGTTCTTGCGCGGCAGATCGAGCAGCCGCCCGATCATGTACAGGTTCTCCCAGCCCGAGAGCTTCTCGTCCACCGAGGCGTACTGCCCGGTGAGCCCGATGACCCGGCGCAGTTGCCGGGGCTGCCGTACGACGTCGTAGCCGACGACCGTGGCCCGGCCCGTGTCGGGAGCGAGCAGCGTGGACAGGATCCGCACCAGGGTCGTCTTCCCGGCCCCGTTCGGGCCGAGCACCCCCATGACGGTGCCTTCCCGCACGTCCAGGTCGACCCCGTCCAGTGCCTTGGTCTCGCCGTAGTGCTTCACCAGCCCCCGCACGGTGACCGCGGCGCCGCCGGCTTGTGTGTCGATTCGCGTCATGAGACAGACGTTCTCAGGGCCCACCGACAAACCACCGACAAGCCACCGACAGACCGTGTCGGGGCCCCGGCACGGAAACGGCCCGCCGACTGGGGGAAGGTCGGCGGGCCGTCCGTGGTACCGCTGTGGCTCTAGTGGACGGAGTGCTCCTCCTGCGGGAACGTTCCGCCGACGACATCCTCGGCGAACGCCTTCACCGCGTTGCCCATGACCTCACGCAGGTCGGCGTACTGCTTCACGAACTTGGGGACGCGCCCGCCGGTCAGACCCAGCATGTCGGTCCACACCAGCACCTGCGCGTCGGTCTCGGGGCCGGCCCCGATCCCCACCGTCGGAATCTGCAGCACCCGTGTCACCTCGGCCGCCAGCTCCGCCGGGACCAGCTCCAGCACCACCGCGAACGCGCCCGCGTCCTGCACGGCCTTCGCGTCCCGCAGCAACTGCTGGGCCGCCTCCTCGCCCCGCCCCTGCACGCGGTAGCCCATCGCGTTGACGGACTGCGGGGTCAGGCCGATGTGCGCCATGACCGGGATGCCGGACTCGACGAGCAGCCGGATCTGCTCGTGCGACCGCTCGCCCCCTTCCAGCTTCACGGCCTGCACGCCCGCCTCCTTCACCAGCCGGGTCGCCGAGCGCAGCGCCTGCACCGGACCCTCCTGGTAGGAGCCGAAGGGCAGGTCGCCGACGATCAGGGCGCGCGAGGTGCCCCGTACGACCGCCGCCGACAGCATGGTCATCTCGTCGAGGGTGACGGGCACGGTCGACTCGTACCCCAGGTGGCAGTTGCCCGCCGAGTCGCCGACGAGCATGACCGGGATGCCGGCCTCGTCGAAGACGGACGCGGTCATCGCGTCGTAGGCGGTGAGCATGGGCCACTTCTCGCCCCGCTCCTTGGCGGCGGCGATGTCGCGCACGGTGATGCGGCGGGTGCCCTTGCCTCCGTACAGCGCCTTGCCGCCGTCGGAGGGCTTCGTCCGCTCGGTGTGGGCAGCCGAAAGCTGCGTCATTGCACGGCTCCTTACACGTCATCTCGAGGCGCCCTGACGGCGTCCCCGGACCACGTCCATGGTGGCACCTCGTGCCAGTCAGGGCTAGGGGAGCCCCTGTGAGTTCCGCCCGGCGGCCCGAAGCACAGGGTGCGTAAGAGCTCGGTAAAAGTATTCCAATACGAGACGGTCTCGTATCGAAATGGTTCTACGCTCGTCGGCATGACTACTCCTGCCGACCGCGCCGCCCCCACCGGCCCCCGGATACCGGAAGCGGTGCACCGGCGCCGCTGGGCGATCCTCGGTGTGCTGATGCTGAGCCTGCTGATCGTCGTCCTCGACAACTCGATCCTGAACGTCGCCATCAAGACGATCTCCACCCCGGCCCCGACCGGCCTGGGGGCCACGCAGAGCGAGCTGGAGTGGGCGATCAACGCCTACACCCTCGTCTTCGCGGGCCTGCTGTTCACCGCCGGACTGCTCGGCGACCGGCTGGGCCGCAAGAAGGTCCTGCTCGGCGGCCTCGCGGTGTTCGGCATCGGCTCCGCGCTCGCCGCGTTCTCCGGCTCGCCGGGGGAGCTGATCGCCTTCCGGTCCGTGATGGGCCTGGGTGCCGCGTTCGTCATGCCCGCCACCCTCGCCGTCCTCATGAACGTCTTCGAGCGCGAGGAGCAGCCGAAGGCCATCGGCATCTGGGCCGGCGGCGTCGGCCTCGCCATCGCCATCGGGCCCATCACCGGCGGCGTGCTCCTCGACCACTTCTGGTGGGGCTCGGTCTTCCTCATCAACGTGCCGATCGTGCTGCTCGCCCTCGCGCTGATGCTGTGGCTGGTGCCCGACTCCCGCGACCCGCACCCGGGCCGTATCGACCCCGTCGGCGTCGTGCTCTCCGTCGTCGGCCTGGTCCTCCTCGTCTACGGCATCATCAAGGGCGGCCAGCTCGCCGACTTCACCGACGCCACCGTGCTGTCGACGATCGGCGCCGGCCTCGCCGTCCTCGTCGCCTTCGTGGTGTTCGAGAAGCGCAGCGACCACCCCTCCATCGACGTCACGTACTTCAAGAACAAGGTCTTCTCGGCCGCCATCGCCGCCATCGCGCTGGTGTTCTTCGCCCTGATGGGCGTGACGTTCTTCTCGGTCTTCTACACGCAGAGCGTGCGCGGCTACTCGCCGCTGCAGACCGGCCTGCTGATGCTGCCGCTGGCCGCCGCCCAGATGATCTTCGCGCCGCGGGCCCGGCTGCTGGTCGACCGCTTCGGCAACAAGGCCACCACGACCGCCGGAATGCTGGTCATCGCCGCGACGCTGGCCGCCTTCGCCACCCTGGACGCGGACACGCCCATCTGGATCCTGGAAGTCATCTTCTTCCTCATGGGCACCGGCATGGCGCACATCATGACCCCGGTCAGCGTCGTCATCATGCAGGCCCTGCCCCGCGAGAAGGCCGGCTCGGCCTCCGCGCTCAGCAACACCTTCCGGCAGGTCGGCGGCGCCCTCGGCATCGCCGTCCTCGGCTCGGTGCTGTCCACGGCGTACCGCACCGGCATCGACGACAGGCTCGGCGTGCTGCCGCCCGCCGTACGCCATACCGCGGGCGAGTCCATCGAGGCCACGCTCGGCGTCGCGGCGAAGCTCGGCCCCGAGGGCAAGGCCCTCGTCACCCCCGCCTACGACGCGTTCCTGCACGCGATGCACATCACGGCCCTGTGGGGCGCGGGCGTCGCGCTGATCGGCACGGTCGTCGTGGCGCTGTTCCTGCCCGGGAAGCCCCCGGCACCCGAGCAGGGGGAGGAGGAGAAGGAGTTGTCGGACGCGCGGTCGTGACCCTGCGCGACAATGCATCTCACCAGCCAGCAAAGGACGGAGCGACGTGAGCCTCGCCGAACGGCACCCCCCGAACGACGGCCCCCCGAGGGGCCGCCCCAGAAGCGAGGCCGTCGAACGCGCCATCATCGAGGGAGTGATGAGGCTCCTGGAGGAGGGCGTGCCCCTCGCGGAGCTGTCCATCGAGCGCGTCGCGCGTACCGCCGGCGTCGGCAAGGCCACCATCTACCGCCGCTGGAGCGGCAAGGAGGAACTCTTCGTCGACGTCGTACGCGCCGCCGAACCCCCCGACCCGCCGCTCCCCGGCACCTCCATGCGCGACGACCTCGTGGTCCTGCTGGAGCAGGTGCGCAGGCGCGGCCTGGCCAACCGCTCGTCGGCGATCCTGCACAGCGTGCACGCCCAGATGAAGAGCAGCCCGAAGATCTGGGCGGCGTACCACTCCACCGTCATCGCCCCGCGCCGCAGGCTCGGCATGGAGGTGCTGCGCCGCGGCCAGGAGAACGGCGAGCTGCGCACGGACGTCGACCTCGACCTGCTCAACGACCTGTTCGTCGGCCCCCTGCTCCTGCGTGCCGTCCTGTACCCGGACGCCGAGCTGCCGGAGGGCCTCGCCGAACAGGTCGTCGACACGCTGCTCGAAGGGCTGCGTCCTGGCAGCTCACCCTCCGTCAGTTCGGTCTCGCGGCCGTCCTAGTGTGCGCGTTTCGTCACAGAGGGCGCTTTCACAGGCGGTGACCGGAACTCGCCGCGCTGACTCGTTCGTCCTCGCCCCCGTACGGCCGTCGAAGGACGGCGGGAACGGAACGGATCATCCCCTAGGGTCGTAATGACACGGGGGCGATGGTGTGCACGGCAGGCAGTGAGGCGACGGTATGGCGCAGCAGGCGTACATGACGGAGACGGACAACGGCGGCTCGGGGCCCGAGCGCCGGGGAAACCGGCTTCGCCGCCTGTTCGACCGTATGTCCGGCGGCCGGCGCGGCGACCCGAGGATGTGGCGGCGCGGTCTGTTCGTGGCCGCGGGCGCGGTGCTGCTGGCCGTAATCATGCTGGTGCACTCGCACATCCCCAACACCATCGGCAATCTGGGCAGCCTCATCGAGACGTTCCTGCCCTGGCTGGGGCTCCTCGTCCCGGTGCTGCTCGTGCTCGCCGTGGTCCGCAGGTCGGCGACCGCGCTGATCGCGCTGCTGCTGCCGTCGCTGGTCTGGCTGAACCTCTTCGGCGGCCAGCTCAGCGACAAGACCGTCACCGGCGGCGACCTCACCGTGGCCACGCACAACGTCAACGCCGACAACCCGGACCCGGCCGGCACCGCCCGTGACGTGGCCGCCTCCGGCGCCGACGTGCTGGCCCTGGAGGAGCTGACGGCGTCCGCGGTCCCGACGTACGAGAAGGCGCTGGCGTCGACCTACCGCTACCACTCGGTGGAGGGCACGGTCGGGGTGTGGAGCAAGTACCCGCTGACCGGTGTGCGGGCCGTCGACATCGACATGGGCTGGACCCGGGCGATGCGCGCCACCGTGACCTCCCCGGCCGGGCAGGTCGCGGTCTACGTCGCCCACCTGCCGTCGGTACGCGTCAAGGTGGAGGCCGGCTTCACGGCCCGGCAGCGCGACCGGAGCGCGGAGTTCCTGGGCGAGGCCATCTCGCACGAGCCGCTGAGGAACGTCGTGCTGCTCGGCGATCTGAACGGCACCATGAACGACCGGGCGCTCAACGCCGTCACCTCGCAGATGCGCTCCACGCAGGGCGCGGCCGGCAACGGCTTCGGGTTCAGCTGGCCGGCGTCGTTCCCGATGGCGCGCATCGACCAGATCATGGTCAGGGGCCTGAATCCGGAGAGCTCCTGGACCCTCCCGGAGACGGGCAGTGACCATCTGCCCATCGCCGCCCGTGTGAAGGTCGCCACAGACGGCTGAGTAGGGCCATAGGTGGAATAGCAGGCCTGAGAGACTTTGTTCCGTACTTGAACATACGAAAGTACGGATCCCCCAGCAAGACTCGAAAGGCTTCCTCATGCCCCTGGCCCTGCTCGCCCTCGCCGTGGGCGCCTTCGGCATCGGTACCACCGAGTTCGTGATGATGGGGCTGCTGCCCGATGTCGCGGACGACCTGCACATCTCGATACCCAGCGCCGGCCATCTGGTGTCGGCGTACGCGCTGGGCGTCGTCATCGGCGCCCCGTTGCTGGCCGCGGTCACCGCCCGGATGTCCCGCCGCACGGTCCTGATCAGCCTGATGGGACTGTTCGTCGCGGGCAACGCCCTGTCGGCCCTGGCGCCCGACAACGGCTGGCTGCTGGCGGCCCGCTTCCTGAGCGGCCTGCCGCACGGCGCCTTCTTCGGTGTGGGCGCCGTCGTCGCGACCAACATGGTCGCCCCGGAGCGCAAGGCGCGCTCGGTCTCCCTGATGTTCCTCGGCCTGACGGTCGCGAACGTCGCGGGCGTGCCCGTGGCGACCCTCATGGGCCAGAACCTCGGCTGGAGGGCGACCTTCCTCGGCGTCAGCGCCATCGGCCTGGCGGCGATCGCCGCGCTCGCGTTCCTGATCCCGCACGACCACGAGCACACCACCGCACAGGGCCTGCGCGGCGAACTCGCCGCCCTGCGTTCCCTCCCGGTCTGGCTGTCGCTCGGCACGACGGTCGCGGGCTTCGGCGCCCTCTTCTCGGCGTACAGCTACATCACGCCGATGCTCACGGACGCCGCCGGCTACGCCGGTGCCAGCGTGACCCTGCTGCTGGCGCTGTTCGGCGTCGGCGCGACCGCCGGCAACCTGCTGGGCGGCCGGCTGGCCGACCACTCCCTGCGGGGCACGCTGTTCGGCGGCCTGACGGCCCTCGTGGTGGTGCTGGCGCTCTTCCCGCTGCTGATGCGTACGGAGCTGACCGCGGCCGTGGCCGTGATCCTGCTCGGCATGGCGGCCTTCGCCACCGGCTCCCCGCTCCAGCTCATGGTCATGGAGAAGGCCTCCTCGGCCCCGTCCCTGGCCTCCTCCGCCAACCAGGCCGCCTTCAACCTGGCCAACGCGGGCGGCGCCTGGATCGGCGGCCTCGCCCTGGCCGCGGGCTTCGGGGTCACCTCCCCGGCCCTGGCCGGCGCGGCCCTGGCCGTTCTCGGCCTGGCCGTGGCGGCGCTGGCGTACACGGTGGACCGGCGCCGGGCGCCGGCCGCCGGACGCGAGCGGATCGTGGCGAGCCACGTCCCGCAGGAGGCGGAAACGGTGCACCACTGACGGCTGCCGGTACGCCGGCACTGTGACTCGGGCGGCAGTCCGTGGGTCGGTCCCACGGGCTGCCGCTCTGTTCATCGGGGGGTCTGGCGCCTCATCGGGGGGTCTGGCGCCGTGCCGCGACGACCGCCGAACTGGTGGGCGTGGTGAGGACTTCGGTGGCGTCGAGGTCCGGATGAGTGAGGTAGAACAGCCGCAGCTCGTCCACGTCGCCCTCGAACCTGGGTGGCCAGTCGGCCGACGGGGTGAAGTCGTCCAGGACGAGAATCCCGCCGGGAGCGAGCAACTCGACGACCCGCCCGGGATCGTCCCGCTTGCCCCCGCCGTCGCAGAAGAAGACGTCGAACGGTGCATGCCGCTCGAGCAGCCGCCAGTCCCCGGTCAGCACCCTCACTCGGTCGTCGCCCGCGAAGACACCGGCCGCTCGCCGGGCCAGCTCCTCGTCGCGCTCCACGGTGACGAGACGCGCATCGGCCCCAAGGCCGCTGTGCAGCCAGGCGGTTCCCACGCCCGAGCCGGTGCCGCTCTCGGCGACGACCCCGTGCGGCTTCGAGGCGGCGGCCATGCGGAGCAGCCTGCCCACCTCGGGGATGCAGCTCTTCTTGAACCCGGCCTCGACGGCGAGACGCTCCGCGGCCACGACACGGGACGGAACGGCACGCTGCTCTGCCATGATCAGGCCCCCCTCACAGTGGGCCAGACGCTACCTGACTGTCTGTCAGCGCACTGGCCAATTGATCGAATCCGCCGAACCGCCCGTCGAAGTCGTCGGAACTCGTCGGCGGATCCCCGGCCGGCCGACGGACGTAGGCGGTCCGCAGGCCCGCCGCCTGTGCTCCGCGCAGGTCCCAGGCGTGGGCGGCCACCATGAGGACGCGCTCCGGTGGGCATCCGGCGGTGTCGACGGCGAGCCGGTAGACCTCCGGTGCGGGTTTGTAGGCGTGGACGGCCTCGGCGGACAGGGCTTGATGCCAGCGCAGCCCGGCGTGGGCGTTGAGCCGCAGCAGGGCGGTGCGACTGGCGTTGGAGAGCCCGACCACGGGGAACCGCCGCGCGAGCCGCCCGAGACCGGCGACGGAGTCGCCCCACGGGGGCAGGCGCTGCCCCGCCGTGGCCAGCCGGTCGACGACCGCCGGATCGCCGATCCGGGCCTGCTCGGCCACGAGCCGGGCGGCCTCCGCGTCGATGACCTCGGTGTTGACGTATGGGCGTTGCCCTTGCTGGATGCTCTGCTGCTCGCGCTCGCAGTGCTGTTGCCACGAGGTGACCCATGCGTCGACAGCCGCCTCGTCGGACGCGGGAGTCGCTTCGCGAATCGCCGCTCGAAGCCCGCTGGACTCATCGACGAGCGTTCCGAGGACGTCGAAGACGACGACCTCGATGCCGTGGATCTCGGCCACACGTCCTCCCGGTCGTGTCGATGTCACCACTCAAGGGGGTGACGATATTGTCACCGGTCCCGTCACCGGTCAAGATGGTGACGTGTCTTTCACCTTTGTGAGCGGCGACCCGGCCCTCGACCTGACCGGCACCGTGCTGAGCCGCCGGGACCAGCCTGTCGACCTCCTGACCGCGCCCGTGGATCTCGAGCGGTGGGTGGCCGCGTGTGACGGGCTTCCCGACCGGGTGACCGCCGACGGGCAGACCTTCGAGTCGGCGCTGTCCCTGCGAGAAGCGCTCTACCGACTGGCCCTCGACCGCGTGCTCGAGCGCCCCTTCGACCCGGGCAGTCTCGACCTCGTCAACGGCACGGCTGCCGGGCCGCCGTGCACGTTCGAGCTCAGAGACACGGGCCTGCACGCCTCGGGGGACCTCCCTGCGGTCCTGTCCCAACTGGCCCGAAGCGGTATCACCTTGCTGGCCGACCCCCACGCCTGCCTCAAGGAGTGCGGCCGCCCTGCCTGCACCCGCATCTATCTCGACCGCTCACGGGGTGCGCGGCGCGCGTGGTGCGGGATGGAGGAGTGCGGGAACCGGGTCAAGGCAGCGGCCTATCGGGCGCGGAGACGGGGCTCCGGGTAGGGCCAACCCGAAGGCGGATTCGGGGGACAGCCCCGGTGATCTCGGGCTCGAAGGACGGTGAGATCTCCTCATCACCGCGTACCGAGGAGATCCCTGATGCATTCAGCGAGGCCACGACCGTGGAAGACGACGGGACGACGAGGCGTGCTCGCCGCCACCGCGGCGGCGCTCACCGCGCTCGTCGTCTCGGCAGCAGGCGTGGCGGCCGTCGGACACGAGGACGCACGGCAGCAGCCCCGCGCCGCCGAAGGCCCGGTGTGGACCGGGGCGTGGGGCGCGGCCGTGCAGCGGCCCGTCGAGGGCAGCGAGGACTGGGGGGCCAACTGGTCTCGGGAGGGATTCGCCGACCAGTCCGTGCGCCAAGTGGTCCGCGTCGCGACCGGCGGCTCGACGTTGAGGATCCGGCTGTCCAACGCGTACGGCACCACGCCGCTGCGGATCACCGCCGCGACCGTCGGCCGGTCCGCCGGCGACGCCCAGGTCTGGCCCGGCACCACACGCTCGCTCACCTTCGGCGGCAGCCAGGGCACCACCATCGCCGCAGGGCAGGACCTCGTCAGCGATGCCGAGGCGCTGCGCACCTCCCCGCTGGAAAAGCTGTCCGTCACCCTGTACTTCGCCGACCGCACCGGCCCGGCCACCTTCCACCGGTTCACCACCGCCACCTCGTACCGTGCCTCGGGACGCCGGCCGGCCGACTCCGGCGGCGACGTCTTCAAGGAGTCCACGAACGCCTGGTACTTCCTGAGCGGCGTGGAGGTGTCCGGCGCGGCCTCCCCGCGGCGCGGCACCGTGGTCGCCTTCGGCGACTCGCTCATCGACGGGACAGGCGCCACCCCCGGCGCCGACAACCGCTTCACGGACAAGCTTGCCGAACGCCTCGTCGCCGCCCGGCGCCCGCTGGACGTCGTCAACGCCGGCATCGGCGGAAACCGGATCCTCAACGACTCCCCCTGCTACGGGGACAAGGCCACCGCCCGCTTCCGGCGCGACGTGCTCGAGCGTCCCGGCGTGCGCACGGTGATCGTCCACCTGGGCGCCAACGACATCGGTGCCCCCGCGATGGGCGACCCCTGCATGGGCTCGGCACCCCAGGTGACCGCACGCCAGATCATCGACGCCCACAAAGAGCTGATCAGCGCCGCCCACGCACGCGGCGTGAGGGCCGTCGGCGCGACCATCCTGCCCATGAAGGGCGCCCTCTTCCCGGTGTACACCGAGCGGGGCGAGAAGGTCCGTACCGCGGTCAACCGCTGGATGCGCACCAGCGGCGCGTACGACGCCGTCCTCGACGTCGACCGCGCCCTCGCGGACCCCGCCGAACCGGCCCTGCCGCGCCCCGGCTACGTCTTCCGGGACGGCCTGCACCCGAACGAAGCCGGGTTCCACGCCATCGCCGCCGCGGTAGACCTCGACGCCCTCTGAGACCCTCCCGTCAGACCGACTCCCGCCACCCGTTGGTGATCGGCAGCCGTCGGTCCTTCCCGAAGCCCTTCGCCGAGATCTTCGTGCCCGGCGGGTACTGGCGCCGCTTGTACTCCGCCGTGTCGACCATGCGCAGTGTCTTCGTGACCAGCTCCCGGTCGAAGCCGGCCGCCACGATCTCGTCGGCGCCCTTGTCGTGGTCGACGTACAGGTCGAGGATCGCGTCCAGCACCGGGTAGTCGGGGAGCGAGTCCGTGTCGACCTGGCCCGGCCGGAGTTCCGCGCTCGGGGGCTTGGTGATGGAGTTCTCGGGGATCGGCGGGGTCTGGCCGCGCTCCCGGGCGGCCCTGTTGCGCCACTCGGCCAGGCGGAAGACCGACGTCTTGTACACGTCCTTGATGGGGCCGTACGCCCCGACGGAGTCGCCGTAGAGCGTCGAGTAGCCGACCGCCAGTTCCGACTTGTTGCCGGGGGCCAGGACGATGTGGCCCTCCTGGTTGGAGATGGCCATGAGGAGCGTGCCGCGCAGGCGCGACTGGAGGTTCTCCTCCGCCAGGCCCGTCAGGCCCAGCGAACCCATGTACGCGTCGAACATCGGCTCGATGGCCACGGTCCGGTAGTTCAGGCCCGTGCGGTGGGCCATCTCCGCCGCGTCGTCCTTCGAGTGGTCCGAGGAGTACTTCGACGGCATCGACACGCCGTACACGTTCTGCGCGCCCACCGCGTCGCACGCGATCGCCGCGACCAGCGCCGAGTCGATGCCGCCCGACATGCCGATCAGGACCGACTTGAAGCCGTTCTTCGCGACGTACGCCCGCAGGCCCACGACCAGCGCCGAGTAGACCTCCTCGTCGTCGTCGAGGCGGTCCGCGTAGCCACCGGAGAGTTCCCGCTCGTAGGGAGCCAGGGGCTCCTCCGACAGGACCACCCGGTCGATGCGGAGGCCGTCGTCGATGACACCTGTGGGCGCGTCCGCCGACGCCGCCGGCAGGTCCAGGTCCAGGACCACGCAGCCCTCGGCGAACTGCGGCGCCCGCGCCACGACCTCGCCGTCCTTGTCCACGACGATCGAGTCACCGTCGAACACCAGCTCGTCCTGGCCGCCGATCATGGCCAGGTACGCGGTCGTGCAGCCGGCCTCCTGGGCCCGCTTGCGGACCAGGTCCAGGCGCGTGTCGTCCTTGTTGCGCTCGTAGGGGGACGCGTTGATCGAGACCAGCAGGCCCGCCCGCGCCGAACGCGCCGCCGGGACCCGGCCGCCGTCCTGCCAGAGGTCCTCGCAGATGGCCAGGGCGACATCCACGCCATGTACGCGCAGGACCGGCATGCTGTCGCCGGGCACGAAGTAGCGGAACTCGTCGAAGACGCCGTAGTTCGGCAGGTGGTGCTTGGCGTAGTTCAGGACCACCTCGCCGCCGTACAGCACCGCCCCCGCGTTCTGCGGCGCTCCGGCCGGCTGGCCGTACTTCGGCTGGGCGGTCGCGCTGCGGTCGAGATAGCCGACGATCACCGGCAGCTCGCCGAAGCCCTCCTCGGCCAGGCGGGTGGCCAGAGCGCCGAGCGCCGCCCGGGAGGCCTCCACGAAGGACGACCTGAGAGCCAGGTCCTCGACGGGATACCCGGTCAGCACCATCTCGGGGAACGCCACGAGATGCGCTCCCTGCTCGGCGGAGTGCCGGGTCCAGCGGACGATCGACTCGGCGTTCCCGGCGAGGTCGCCGACGCTCGAATCGATCTGGTTCAGGGCGAGACGTAGTTGAGGCACGCGCCCAGTGTAATCGTCAGAGCGACACAATGGGGTGGCCTGGGTCACCCCAGGCCACCCCTTTCCCTTGCGGTGCTCAGCGGCGCCGGTACGACTCGACGTAGCCGTTCGCGGGCGTGCCCACGCCGGTGACGTCGTCGTAGCCCTTCACGGCCGCGAGCGAGCTGTCCTTGCCCAGGCCGCGCACGGACGTGGCCAGACCGTCCGCGGTGTCGTAGCCGTTCACGAAGTCGACGCGGGCCACGGCGAGGCCGGAGCCCGTCGGGTTGTCGGTGACGTCGTGGTAGGCCTTCGAGCCGGCCTTGGCGTAGATCGCCGGGTTGGCGAAGCCGATCGGCCGGCCGCCCCGGGCCTCCTGGGCCAGGGCCTGGATGGCCGCGATCGTCGGTGCGGCGAGCGAGGTGCCGCCGATGCGGTACTCGCTGTACGCCTGCGATTTCCCGTCCGGCTGGGTCTGCGTCTGGCCGACCAGGAAGCCGGTGTTCGGGTCGGCGATCGCCGCGATGTCCGGGACGACACGGTTGCCGGCCGCGCCGTTGGCCTTCGCCAGCGCGTCCGGTACGACGCCCTGCTGATAGCCCGGCTCCGCCACCGTCCTGCTGGTGCCGCCGCCCGCGCCGGAGGTGAAGGCGCCGGGGAAGTCCGTCCAGCTCTTGCCGTCGGCCGACAGATTGGCTTTCTCGGTGCCCCAGCCGGTCTCCCAGAGGTACTGGTCGCCCTTGCCGACGGCCAGCGAGGTGCCGCCGACGGCGGTGACCCACGCCGAGTTGGCCGGGGAGTCGACCTGCTTCGTCCCGGAGCTCGCGACCTCGTCGCCGTCGTCGCCGGAGGAGAAGTAGAAGCCGATGCCCTCGACCGCGCCGAGCTGGAAGACCTGGTCGTAGGCCGCCGCGAGGTCGGGCGTCTGCGCGGCCTCGACCTCGCCCCAGGAGTTGGACACGATGTCGGCCAGGTGGTTGTCGACGACCTTGCCGAGCGCGTCGAGCAGGTCGGCGTCGGTGCAGGACGCGGCGCCCACGTAGGTGACGTCGGATGCCGGCGCGACCGCGTGCACGGCCTCGACGTCCAGGGTCTCCTCGCCGTACCAGCCGGAGGCCGAGCAGTCCTTGGTGTTCGTGTACTTCTTGGGCAGCACCTGGTGCAGCTGTCCGGTCTTCCACGCCGCGTCGCCGTTGCGCTTGGCGTAGGTGCCGGCGTCGTAGGCGATGGTCGGCGAGGCGTACGCGTCCGTGATGGCGACCCGGACGCCCTTGCCGGTGCGCGTGCCCGCGCCGTAGGCGGCCCGGAGCTGCTTGCCCGTGTAGCCCTTGACGGCGTACGGGATCTTCGTGCCGTAGGCGTCCGGCAGCGTGCTCGCGGTCTTGGAGCCGTAGTACGAGGAGAACGGCCCGGCGTTGCGGAACACGGTGTCCGGCGGCGGCAACTGGTCGTCGTGCGTGACCATGTGGGGCGCGTTGTCCAGGCCGGTGACGGTCAGCACGGCGTCGGCCAGGCTCGCCGGGACGGAGGCGGTGCTCGCCGGGGCCCGGTAGGTCTTCGCGCCCTTGGCGAAGTTGTGAAGCTGGGCGCCGAACGCCTTCTCGGCGGCGGCCACGTCACCCGTCACGGAGACGTAGTGCCGCGTGACCCCCGTGACCTTCAGGCCGGCGGCCGTCAGCCAGGACTTCACGGCCGCCACCTGGGCCTTGGTCGCGCCGAAGCGGGCCTGTGCCTTCTTGGCGGTCAGGTACTTGCCGTACGAGGCCGACGCCGGGTCGGACACGGCCTTCGCGTAGGCGGCGAGGCCGGTGGCGTCGCGGCCCCGGAGATATACGCGGGCGGCCATCTGAGTGCCGTCGGAGGTGGCGCCCTTGTCGGCCTTGGCCGTGGCCCACGCGGGCCGGGTCCCGGCCAGCAGGTCGCGGAGCGGGTGGTCGGCGGCGTGCGCCGCGGGTATGCCGAGCGCCAGCGCACCGGCGAGCATCGGCAGTGTCGCCGCGATGCTCACTCCGGCGCGCACCTTGGCGCGGTTGGATCTCATGGAACCCCCTGTGCGGTTCGTCGCGAGTGGATCACTCGACGGTCGCCACTCTGGCGACGAACCGTTCATGTCAGGGGAATGCGAAACCCAAGAAGCGCCCTGCGCAGGCCAAGAAGTGCCCAAGGCGCCGCAAGGCAGGGCGATTTGAGGCTTACGCCCCAAGGGGGCCTTGCGCTAGGAGCGCGGCGCGGCGCCCCGTTCCTTCAGCAGGTCCGCCATCAGGCCGATCTCCGACTGCTGCGCTTCCACCATGCCCTGGGCGAGCCGCTTCTCCACCCCGACCGCGCACTTCTCCACACAGCCCTCGGCCATGTGGACGCCGCCCTTGTGATGGTCCGTCATGAGCTGGAGGTAGAAGATCTCCGCCTGCTTGCCGTTCAGCGTGCCGAGCTTCTTCAGCTCGGTGTTGGTGGCCATGCCGGGCATCAGCGCGCCGTCCTTGCCGGAGGCCATGCCTCCCATGTCCATCCAGGCCATCGGTTCGGAGGACACCTTGGGCAGCCCCCACAGATCGAGCCAGCCGATCATCATGCCGCGCTGGTTGGCCTGGGTCTGCGCGATGTCGTAGGCGAGGCGCCGCACGTCCTCGTCCTCGGTGCGGTCGCGCACGATGTACGACATCTCCACGGCCTGCTGGTGGTGCACCGCCATGTCCCGCGCGAACCCGGCGTCCGCGGACTCGGCGGAGGGGGTCCGGCTGCTGCCGTCGTCCCCGGCGACGGCGTAGGTGATCGCCCCGGCCGCGACGAGCGCCGTCGCGGCGGCCCCGGCGATCAGACCGACGTGCCTCACTGCGACAGCCCGTTCGTGCAGGCGGCCCCCGGCTCGGGCGTCTGCTCGCCCTGGACGAACTTCTCGAAGAACTTGTCGACGTTCGGGTCGCTCGCGCCCGTCACCGTGCGCTGGTGGCCCCACGCCGAGAGCATGATCGGGTCCTTCTGGTCGTCCATCGGGCTCATCAGCGTGTACGGCGTCTTCTTCACCTTCGCCGCGAGCGCGTCGATGTCGGCCTTCTTGGCGTCGGCGTTGTACGTCACCCACACCGCGCCGTGCTCCAGCGAATGCACGGCGTTGGTGTTGTCGAGTTCCTTGGTGTAGACGTCCCCGTTGCAGTTCATCCAGGCCTGGTTGTGGTCGCCGCCGACCGGCGGCTCGGAGGCGTACTTCACGGCCTTGGCGACGTGGGTGCGGGACAGCTTCCCCTGCCAGGTCTTCACGCCGTCCTTGCCCGTGACGAACTTCCCCTTGCCCGAGGTGTCGCTCGCGGCGGCGGTGTCACTGCCGCCGTCGTCGGACTGCGACCGCACGAGCACGACACCGCCGCCGACGAGACCGCACACGACCACCACGCTGGCCGCGATGACGAGGATCCGGTTGCGGCGCTCACGGGACTGCTCGGCGCGCCGCATCTCCTCTATCCGCGCTTTGCGTCCGGTGCTGCTCTTGTTGGCGGAGCCCATGAGGTGTCCTTCGTGGGAAAGGTGGGACGGTCGGGTGGGCTGATCGTAATGGGGGGAGCAGGGCGCCTCGTAGAGCGGCAGCGGGAATGGGCTGAATCGATACGGCACCGACAGGTGCCCGACAGCTTCGGGTCCGTTCTCCGGCCTGCCGTTCCGTCCTGCCGTTCTGTGACCCGACGGAAAATTTGAACCGCAGATTCCCATTACCTACGCTGCGTGCATGCGGCTGCTGCGTTCCACCGACCTCGCCCTGCGGGTCCTCATGCGGCTCGCCGTCGCGGGCGAGTCGAGTCCGACGACCCGGGAGGTCGCGGACGGCATGGACGTGCCGTACACACACCTGGCGAAAGTCGTCGCCGAGCTCCAGCACATGGGGCTGCTCGAGGCCCGCCGCGGCCGCGGCGGCGGCCTCACCCTGACGGAGCAGGGCCGTACGGCGTCCGTGGGCGCCCTGGTGCGCGCCTTCGAGGGCGACGGCGACGTCGTCGACTGCGAGGGCGCCACCCCCTGCCCCCTGAACTCCGCCTGCCGGCTGCGCGGCGCCCTGCGCCGGGCCCAGGAGGCGTTCTTCACCTCACTGGACCCGGTCACGGTCCGGGACATCGTGGCGGAGCCGACCGCGGCGCTGCTGCTGGGGATCTCGCGAGGAAGCGAGCGCCCCGACTGAGCGCCTGCGCCCCTACGGCTACCGCCCTGCCAGCCACAGGTCCGGCCCGAACACCTCGTAGTGGATGTCGGCCGGGGCCACGCCCTTCGCGATCAGCTGGGCGCGTACCGCCCGCATGAACGGCAGCGGCCCGCACAGGTACGCGCGCGTACCCGGCGCGACCGGGACGCCGGCGAGGTCGACCAGCCCGGAGTGGGTGCCCGCAGGGGCGTCCTGCTCATACCAGAGGTGGACGGCCGACTCCGGAAGCTTGTCCGCGTAGGCCTCGTGGTCGGTGCGCAGGGCGTGGGTGGCGGGTGAGCGGTCGCCGTGTACGACGGTGACCGGGGCGCGGTGATCCGAGCCGGCGAGGTGCGCCAGCATCGCGGTCATGGGGGTCACGCCGATGCCCGCCGAGGCCAGCAGCAGCGGTGTGTCGGGGCCGGCGTCCAGGACCAGGTCGCCGTAGGGCTCCGACAGCTCGAGGACGTCGCCCTCCCGCACGCGCGCGTGGAGGTGGTTCGAGACCTCGCCGTCGGGAGCGTCGTCCCCCTGCACGCGCTTCACGCTGATCTGCCGGAGCAGCGGTCCCGGCGCACCGGAGAGGCTGTACTGCCGTATCTGCCGGGCGCCGTCCGGAAGGGCGACGCGGACGGAGACGTACTGGCCCGCGAGGAAGTCGCGCACCGGGCCGCCGTCGGCGGGCCGCAGCCGGAACGTGGCGACGTCGTCGGTCTCGGTGACGCGCTCGACGACTTCCCAGGTCCGCCAGTCGGGCCCGCCGCTCTCCTCGCGCAGCCGCTTCTCGACGGCGATCAGGGCGTTCGCCATCAGCCAGTAGACCTCGTCCCAGGCGGCGGCGACCTCGGGCGTCACGGCGTCGCCGAGCACCTCGGCGATGGCGGCGAACAGGTGCTCGTGGACGAGGTCGTACTGCTCGGGCGTGACGCCGAGCGAGGCGTGTTTGTGGGCGATGCGCTGCAGCATCGCGTCCGGCCGCTGCTCCGGACGGTCCAGCAGATGCGTCGCGAAGGCGGCGACGGAGCCTGCGAGCGCCTGCCGCTGGGTGCCGGCGGCCTGGTTGCCCCGGTTGAACAGGTCCCGCAGCAGCTCGGGGCGGGCCGCGAACAGGCCGGCGTAGAAGCGCTCGGTGATCGCGCCGAGGGCTCCGCCGACGGCGGGGAGTGTGGCGCGGACGGTGGCGGCGGACTGCTCGGACAGCATCGGGGCTCCTCGGTGCTCGACTGGGAGCACGGTATTTAAAGTTGCATCTGAGATGCAAATTAAGCGGGTGGAGCAGCGAAGCGGACCGGCCGTTACGGATGTCGCCGTCAGCAGGCACTATGGGCGGAAGAGCAGTTCACCTGCCGTACGTGAGGCGTTCGGCCCCGGGCCGGCCGGGCGATCATGGTGCGCAACGCGTACGAAATGGTGGTGTGGTGGGATGCTCAGGTGCCCGACCGCCTCCCGTGGTACGGAAGAGAAGGCGGCCTGACCAGCAAGGATGGGGAAGCGGAAGATGGACAAGCAGCAGGAGTTCGTGCTCCGGACCTTGGAGGAGCGCGACATCCGGTTCGTACGGCTGTGGTTCACGGACGTGCTGGGCTTCCTCAAGTCCGTCGCCGTGGCCCCGGCCGAGCTGGAACAGGCCTTCGACGAGGGCATCGGCTTCGACGGCTCCGCGATCGAGGGCTTCGCCCGGGTCTACGAGTCCGACATGATCGCCAAGCCGGACCCGTCGACCTTCCAGATCCTGCCCTGGCGTGCGGAGGCCCCGGGCACGGCCCGCATGTTCTGCGACATCCTCATGCCGGACGGCTCCCCGTCCTTCGCCGACCCGCGCTACGTCCTCAAGCGCGCCCTGGCCCGGACCTCCGACCTGGGCTTCACGTTCTACACCCACCCGGAGATCGAGTTCTTCCTGCTGAAGGACCGGCCGCTGGACGGCAGCCGTCCGACGCCCGCCGACAACTCCGGCTACTTCGACCACACCCCGACCAACGTCGGCATGGACTTCCGCCGCCAGGCGATCACCATGCTGGAGTCGATGGGCATCTCGGTCGAGTTCTCCCACCACGAGGGCGCCCCGGGCCAGCAGGAGATCGACCTGCGGTACGCCGACGCGCTCTCCACGGCCGACAACATCATGACGTTCCGCCTGGTCATGAAGCAGGTGGCGCTGGAGCAGGGCGTCCAGGCGACGTTCATGCCGAAGCCGTTCTCCGAGCACCCGGGCAGCGGCATGCACACGCACCTGTCGCTCTTCGAGGGCGACCGCAACGCCTTCTACGAGTCGGGCTCGGAGTACCAGCTCTCGAAGGTGGGCCGCTCCTTCATCGCGGGCCTGCTGCGGCACGCGGCGGAGATCTCCGCGGTCACCAACCAGTGGGTCAACTCCTACAAGCGCATCTGGGGCGGCGCGGAGCGCACGGCGGGCGCGGGCGGCGAGGCCCCGTCGTACATCTGCTGGGGCCACAACAACCGCTCGGCGCTGGTCCGCGTCCCGATGTACAAGCCCGGCAAGACGGGCTCGGCGCGGGTGGAGGTCCGCTCCCTGGACTCGGGCGCGAACCCCTACCTGGCCTACGCGCTCCTCCTCGCCGCCGGTCTCAAGGGCATCGAGGAGGGCTACGAGCTCCCGCCGGGCGCCGAGGACGACGTCTGGGCCCTCTCCGACGCCGAGCGCCGCGCGATGGGCATCGAACCGCTCCCGCAGAACCTCGGCGAGGCCCTGACCCTGATGGAACGCAGCGACCTGGTCGCCGAGACCCTCGGCGAGCACGTCTTCGACTTCTTCCTGCGCAACAAGCGGCAGGAGTGGGAGGAGTACCGCTCGGAGGTCACGGCGTTCGAGCTGCGGAAGAACCTTCCGGCGCTGTAGGGGCAGGTCGGCGCGGGCTTTCCCGCTGATACGGCAGACGGGGCCGACGGTCGTGGAC
>NZ_JBHUQX010000078.1:0-27846 GCF_042674225.1 Streptomyces sp. NPDC056948 | reverse complement strand
GGCTTCGTACGGCCTGATCAGACGCTCGTCGCGCTGACCTCCACACCGTGCTCGGCGGCCAGGCGGCGCAGGTCGTCGAGCTCGCCCTGCTCCACTTCGACGAGGAAGTCGTCGCCCTCGTCGCGAGCCCGGGACAGATCGGACTCGGTCGCCCTTATGCGCTGCAGAAGTCCTGCGGTGAATGCGTCCATGCTGCGCCCCCTCGTCCTGGGTCGTGGGTCGATGGCACGGGGGTGTGCCGTTCGGAAGGGACGATCACGTCTCCGGTGGATGCCCAGCGCCGCTCTGCTGGGCGGCGGCGGTGCCGGACACCCACGCCCGCTCTGCGGAAAAGCGGATTGATGCGCACCGCAGGGTGGTGCGGTACCAGCAGAGTGTGATCGTGGGATGTAAAGCCGTCCTCCCCAAGCTCCCTTCCGTGGAAACCTAACCGGAGGAGAAAATCTCCTATTCCCCTCGCCCACACCCGCACCCGGCCTCTCCCTCACCCGCCTTACCTCCGACTTATGGCCGAAAAGGGCAGGATGGAGGGCAACACACCAACAGACCGCCGAAGACCCCTGCCCGCATGCGCCCGTGAAGCGCTGTGCGGGTGGACATGAGGAAGGACCAGGGACGTGCGCGTACTCGTCGTCGAGGACGAGCAACTGCTCGCCGATGCGGTGGCCACCGGACTGCGCCGGGAGGCCATGGCCGTCGACGTCGTGTACGACGGTGCGGCGGCCCTCGAGCGCATCGGCGTCAACGACTACGACGTGGTCGTCCTCGACCGCGACCTCCCGCTCGTGCACGGCGACGACGTCTGCCGCAAGATCGTCGAGCTCGGCATGCCCACGCGCGTGCTGATGCTCACGGCCTCCGGCGACGTCAGCGATCGTGTGGAGGGCCTGGAGATCGGTGCCGACGACTATCTGCCCAAGCCCTTCGCGTTCAGCGAGCTCATCGCGCGCGTGCGGGCCCTGGGCCGGCGCACCAGCATGCCCCTGCCGCCGGTCCTGGAGCGCGCCGGGATCAAGCTCGACCCCAACCGCCGCGAGGTCTTCCGCGACGGCAAGGAGGTCCAGCTCGCGCCCAAGGAGTTCGCCGTCCTGGAGGTGCTGATGCGCAGCGAGGGTGCCGTCGTCTCGGCGGAGCAGCTGCTGGAGAAGGCCTGGGACGAGAACACCGACCCGTTCACGAACGTCGTGCGCGTGACCGTCATGACCCTGCGCCGCAAGCTCGGCGAGCCGCCCGTCATCGTCACCGTCCCCGGCTCCGGCTACCGGATCTGATACCCCGTGGCAGCGACTCCCGCGCCCCCGCAGGCGCCCCCGAAGCCCACCTGGGACCCCAGGAGGCCCGCGCCGCCCTTCCCGTGGCTGCGCCCGACCATCCGCATACGGCTCACGCTGCTCTACGGCGGCATGTTCCTGATCGCCGGCATCCTGCTGCTGTCGATCATCTACCTGCTGGCCGCGCAGGCGCTGAACGTGGGCAGCGAGCTGCCGTTCAAGATCGTCGAGGGCAAGGTCACCAGCGACATCTGCAACCTGCCCGGCCAGGCCTCGCCCAGCGAGTTCAACGACGCGATGAACCAGTGCGTCAACGACCAGCGCCAGCACGCCCTGGACAACCTGCTCAGCCGCTCGCTCCTGGCCCTGCTGGGCCTGGCGGTCATCGCCTTCGCCTTCGGCTACGCCATGGCCGGCCGCGTCCTGTCGCCGCTGGGCCGGATCACCCGTACCGCCCGCACGGTGGCGGGCTCCGACCTGTCCCGCCGGATCGAGCTGGACGGCCCGGACGACGAGCTGAAGGAGCTGGCGGACACCTTCGACGACATGCTGGAGCGGCTGCAGCGCGCCTTCACCGCCCAGCAGCGCTTCGTCGGCAATGCCTCGCACGAGCTGAGGACGCCGCTGGCGATCAACCGCACGCTCCTGGAGGTGCATCTGTCCGACCCGGGCGCTCCGGTGGAGCTCCAGCAGCTCGGCAAGACGCTGCTGGCCACCAACGAGCGCAGCGAGCAGCTCGTCGAGGGTCTGCTGCTGCTCGCCCGCAGCGACAACCAGATCGTGGAGCGAGGGCCGGTGGACCTCGCCGAGGTCGCCTCGCAGGCCATCGACCAGGTGCACGGCGAGGCCGAGGACAAGGGTGTGCGGATCCGTGGCGAACAGAAGCCCGCGGTCGTCCAGGGCAACGGTGTGCTGCTGGAGCGGATCGCGCTCAACCTGGTGCAGAACGCCGTGCGCTACAACGTGGCCGAGGACGGCTGGGTCGAGGTCACCACCGAGGTCCAGCACGGCCAGGCGGTCCTGGTCGTCTCGAACACGGGCCCGGTCGTGCCGGCGTACGAGATCGACAATCTCTTCGAGCCGTTCCGGCGGCTGCGCACGGAGCGCACAGGCAGCGACAAGGGCGTCGGACTCGGTCTGTCCATCGTCCGGTCCGTGGCCCGGGCGCACGGCGGGCACATCTACGCCCAGCCACGCGAGGGAGGTGGGCTCGTGATGCGAGTCACGCTGCCCATCTGAGATCATGTCGCCGATCAACTCGGCGGTGCACGGGGATGTTCGCTTTGCGCGGAATTTCTGAAGCCTCACCTCGCGCACCTCGTGTGTGATCGATCACAGAGGCGCCTTTCCGGCCATCTACTCTCCGTGATCATGAGTCCTGTCGGAAAGCCGGGAAAATCCCGGTTTTCGGGGGTCTTGATCACGGGAAGTACAGGGTGAGACGCCTTTGAGGTGCGGCATTCGGACCGTGTACGGTCCCCATCGCCATCCAAGCCGATCACTCGTGAGGAGTCCGGTTGGGTGTCGATTGAGTAACAGACCTTGATGTGAGGCAAAATCTCCGCCTCAGGTCGGGCACAAGTCCGGCCTCTCACGCGTTACGTGCGCTGGAGACACCGCAGACACCCAGAGGGGGAGAGCGACCATGGCAACCGATTACGACACTCCACGCAAGACCGATGACGACGTTGACTCGGACAGTCTCGAAGAACTGAAGGCTCGGCGGAACGACAAGTCGGCGTCCGCAGTGGACGTCGACGAATTCGAGGCCGCCGAAGGCCTCGAGCTGCCCGGAGCCGATCTCTCGAACGAGGAGCTGGCCGTCCGGGTGCTCCCGAAGCAGCAGGACGAGTTCACGTGCATGAGCTGCTTCCTGGTGCACCACCGCAGCCAGCTGGCCCGGGAGAAGAACGGTCAGCCGATCTGCCGCGACTGCGACTGAGGACGGGTCGGCCGTGACTGGCTCGACCCCTCCCTGGAAGCGCCGCTTCTCCAAGCGGAAGGCGGACGAAGGGCCGATGGACGGCCCGCAGTACGGCGTGCGTGACGACGAGCGAGGCCCAACCGATACGGGGGCGGCCTCGCTCGAACCGGCCGCGGACCGGAGTGACCTCCCGGCGTCCGTGGACGTCCCCGCACCCGTCGCCCGACGGCGGGCGGGGGCGATCCGGGAGAGGGCCAGGGAGAGCGCTCGCAAGGGCGGTGTCCGGGCCCGGGCGGGGCTCGCGTACCTCACCGACCGGATCATCGAACTGACACCCCGGGTCCCCGTACGGGACCTGGCGACGCTCCGCAGGCAGTTCCCGGGCCTCGGGCCCGAAGAGCTCGCGGACAAACTCGTGGCCGGCGCGGCGAGCGCGACGGCGACGGTCGGAGCGGGCATCGGCGCGGCCGCGATGCTGCCCGTGCCGCCCGCGTTGCCGACGGAACTGGCCGCCGAGGTGACCGGCGTCGCCGCGATCGAGCTGAAGCTGATCGCCGAACTCCACGAGGTCTACGGCGTGCGGCCGCCCGGCAACCTCAAGCAGCGCAGCACCGCGTATCTCGACTCGTGGTCGGGGGAGCGCGGGATCGACGCGACCAAGCCGTCGACGCTGAGCGTGGCGCTGAACAGCCGCATGAAGCGGGAGCTGCGGCAGCGGATCATGAAGCGGATGGTCCGCAGCATGCCGAACCTGATCCCGTTCCTGGTGGGCGCCGCCGTGGGGGCGGCCATGAACCGCAGCGAGACGAGAAAGCTCGCCGCCCGGATCCGCGAGGACCTGCGCAGAATCCAGGTGCCCTGGGAGGCCCTGGAGGCGCTTCCCGCCCTGGAACGTCCGGCGGACGCCCTGGAGATGGGCGATATCACGAGCGACCCTCTGGGCCGCGGCGCGGACGCGAAACGCGACGTCAAGGGCGACGAATTCAACGGCGACGACAAGCGCGACGAGCGCTGAAGCCCGCCCGGCCGCTCGTCGGGTGAAGCCCCGCTCAGATGTGCTACGCCGACTACGCCGGCTTCGTGGGCCGCAGCGCCTCCGCCAGGCGCTCCGGCTCGCGCGTGGACAGGTACAGGTACGGAGTCGGGTCCTCCGGGTCCGTGACCTTCACGCGCAGGGCCGTGGGGATGTAGGCGCGCAGCAGCAGGAAGGCGCGCGGGTCGGCCTTGTGGGTGCGCCAGGCGCGCGCCTCCTCCGCGTCCAGGATCTCCGCATCGCCCAGCGCCGCCAGCGGGATCTTCGCTTCGCCCGCGATCAGCGAATCGCCCACCACGCGGATGCGGACCGAGCCGTACGAACTCGCGGCGACGGCCGCGACCGCGGTGCCTCCGGCCAGGCCGCCGAGCATGGGCAGCGTGCCGAACGGAAGCAGGATCAGGGCCATCGAGACGCCGACGAGGAACGAGATCAGCCACCAGGTCCGGGGGGCGGTGAGGCGTTCTTCGTACGGGGCGGCGGAGAGCTGCATGGAGCCAAGCTTGACACGGTGTCCGGAAGGGGCCGACGCGCGGGTAAGGTCTCCGGCTGTGAGTCGTACTTCCGCAGCTCTTCAGCCTCCGGCCGACGCCGTGCGACCGGTGCGACATCCGGACGCTCCGGCGCCCGGTGAGCTCCTCGGCGCGCACTACGGCCAGTGTTTCGGCTGCGGTGGCGACCAGCCGCACGGGCTGCACCTGGAGGCGCGGGCCGGCGAGGGCGTGTCACTCACCGCCGAGTTCATCGTGCGGCCCGCCCACCAGGGCGCCCCCGGCCTCGCGCACGGAGGGGTGCTCGCCACCGCCCTGGACGAGGCCCTCGGCTCGCTGAACTGGCTGCTGCGCACGATCGCCGTGACCGGGCGGCTGGAGACCGACTTCGTGGGGCCCGTGCCCGTCGGCACCACGCTGCACCTTCAGGCGGAGGTGACGGCGGTGGCCGGGCGGAAGATCTACTCGACCGCGACCGGACGCGTGGGAGGCCCCGACGGGCCGGTCGCCGTGCGCGCCGACGCGCTCTTCGTCGAGGTGAAGGTCGACCACTTCGTCGACCACGGCCGCCAGGAGGAGATCCAGGCCGCCATGAACGACCCGGACCAGGTCCGGCGCGCCCGCGCCTTCGAGGTGAACCCGTGAGCCTGGAAGGCCCCGTGGGCCCAGTCGGCCCCATCAGCCCCACCGACCCCGCGAGCACGGAAAGCCCCATGACTCCCATGAGCCCCGCGAGCCGTCAGCCCGTGGATGTGCTGATCCGGCGCGTCGATCCGGAGGTACCCCTTCCGTCGTATGCGCAGCCCGGTGACGCGGGAGCCGATCTGCGCACCACCGAGGCGTGTCAACTGGAGCCGGGCGAGCGGGCCGTGCTGCCCACGGGAGTGTCTGTGGCGCTGCCGGAGGGGTACGCGGCCTTCGTGCACCCGCGATCCGGTCTGGCCGCTCGCTGCGGCGTCGCCCTGGTGAATGCCCCGGGGACGGTTGATGCCGGGTACCGTGGGGAGATCAAGGTGATCGTGGTGAATCTCGACCCGCGCGAGGCCGTGCGGTTCGAGCGCTTCGACCGGATTGCCCAACTGGTAGTCCAGCAGGTCGAGAAGGTTCGCTTCCAAGAGGTGGCAAAACTTCCCGACTCGGCGCGGGCCGAGGGGGGCTTCGGGTCCACCGGAGGCCATGCGGCGGTGGACGGGACGAGCGGCACAAGCGGTCAGGCCGCCCTGGGCGGTCGGACGGGTGGGAATCGATACGCTTCGGTCGTATCCGACCGGGAAGGACAGTGACGTGTTCGGACGTCGCAAGAATAGGGATGCCGCCGAGGACGCGGCCGGCGAGACCGAGCAGGTCGTCGACGGTGTCGACAGTGAGGCGGACGAGCGTGAGCGCCTGAGGCTCGAGCCGGCGCCGCGGCCCGACGGGCCCTGGGACGACTCCGAGGTCCATGATCCGGCCGAGGGCCGGGTCGACCTGGGCGGTCTGTTCGTGCCGGGCGTCGAGGGCATGGAGCTCAGGGTCGAGGTCGCGGGCGACGCGATCGTGGCGGCGACGGTCGTGCTGCGGGACAGCGCCGTTCAGCTGCAGGGCTTCGCAGCGCCCAAGCGTGAGGGCATCTGGGGCGAGGTGCGCGAGGAGATCGGCTCGGGCATCACCCAGCAGGGCGGCATCGTCGACGAGGTCGAGGGGCCGTTGGGCTGGGAGTTGCGGGCCCAGGTGCCGGTGCAGCTCCCGGACGGCACCGGCGGCTTCCAGGTCGTGCGGTTCATCGGCGTGGACGGCCCCCGGTGGTTCCTGCGCGGGGTCATCTCGGGCCAGGGCGCGGTGCAGCCGCAGGCGGCCGGGCTGCTCGAGCAGATCTTCCGCGACACGGTCGTGGTCCGCGGCGAGGGCCCGATGGCGCCCCGCGACCCGATCGTCCTGAAGCTGCCGAACGACGCCCAGATGGTCCCCGAGGGCGTCCAGCAGGAGGAGGGCTCCCGCTTCGCCGGCGGAATGGGCCAGCTCCAGCGCGGACCGGAGATCACCGAGGTCCGCTGAGGCTCGTAGAGACAGCAGGGCCGCACCCTCCAGGGGGTGCGGCCCTTTCTCGTGCGTGCTCGTGCGTGAAGCCTTGACGGGTCATTGGTCTGTACCTACCGTCTCCGTCCAACGCGTCTGTTCATAAAGGCGCTTCACGTTCACATACGAGAACGGAAGGCCCTCCACGTATGCGCAGAACCGCACTGTTAGCAGCCGCGGCGGCCCTGGTCGCCGGTGTCCTCGTCTGGCCCGCCGACGCCGCTCCCAGCAGCTTCGTCCACCCCGGAGTCACCGTCTCCAAGGGGCAGCTGGACTTCACCCGCTCCAAGGTCAACTCCGGTGCCCAGCCCTGGAAGGGCGCCTTCGACCGGATGATGGCGAGTACGTACGCCGACCTGAACCGCCCGCCCGAGCCCCGGGCCGTCGTCGAGTGCGGTTCGTACTCCAACCCCAACCACGGCTGCACCGACGAACGCGAGGACGCGATCGCCGCCTACACCCAGGCCCTCGCCTGGTACGTCACCCGCGACGAACGGCACGCGCGCAAGGCGATCGAGCTGATGGACGCCTGGTCGGCCGTGATCAGGGACCACACCAACAGCAACGCGCCCCTGCAGACCGGCTGGGCCGGCTCCTCCTGGCCCAAGGCCGCCGAGATCATCAAGTACACGTACAGCGGGACCTGGGCGAACTCCGGGCGCTTCGCCACCATGCTCCGCAACGTCTACCTCCCCGAGGTGATCAACGGCTCTCACTCCAACGGGAACTGGGAGCTGTCGATGATGGAGGCCGCCGTCGGCATCTCCGTCTTCCTGGAGGACAAGGCGTCGTACGACAAGGCCATGGCGAAGTTCCGCACCCGTACGGCCGCCTACGTCTACCTGGCCTCCGACGGTGAGCTGCCGAAGACCGTGCCGGGCCAGAACCTGAACACCCGGGAGAAGATCGTCCGGTACTGGCAGGGGCAGTCGACCTTCGTCGACGGGCTCAGCCAGGAGACCTGCCGGGACTTCACCCACACCGGCTACGGCCTCTCCGCCATCTCGCACGTCGCCGAGACCAGCCGGATCCAGGGCCAGGACCTCTACGGCACCGACGTGGGCGAGCGGCTGCGGCACGGGCTCGGCTTCCACGCCAAGTACGAGCTCGGCGCCGCCGCCCCGGGCCGGCTGTGCGGCGGCTCGCTCAAGCGCGGGCTCGGGCCGGTCCCCGAGGTCGGCCACAACGCCCTGGCCAACCGCCTCGGACACGCCATGACCAACACCGAGACGCTGACCGTGCGCGGCCGCCCGGCCGGCAGCAACAACCTCTTCGTCGCCTGGGAGACCCTCAGCCACGGCGACAATCCCGCGTGAGGCCCTGACCTGCCGGGCGCGTCAGAGTTCCGTCAAAGACGGTCCGCAGCCGCGCCCGGCACCCATATGCCGTAATTGCTGGCCGTAAGGTCGACGCTGCGCAGGCAGCGGACCGGAAGACAATGAGGCCATGGCACGCGGCAAGTTTCGGATCTACCTCGGTGCGGCACCGGGCGTCGGCAAGACGTACGCGATGCTCTCCGAGGCGCATCGCCGTGTCGAGCGGGGCACCGACTGCGTGGTGGCCTTCGTCGAGCACTACGACCGGCCCCGCACCGAGGTGATGCTGCACGGCCTCGAGCAGGTGCCGCGCAGGCAGCTCGAGTACCGCGGCGGCGTCTTCCCCGAGACGGACCTCGACGCCGTCCTCGCCCGCCGCCCCCAGGTCGCCCTGGTGGACGAACTGGCCCACACGAACGTCCCCGGCTCCCGCAACGCCAAGCGCTGGCAGGACGTGGAGGAACTGCTGGCGGCCGGAATCGACGTGATCTCGACCGTCAACATCCAGCACCTGGAGTCCCTCGGCGACGTCGTCGAGTCGATCACCGGGGTGCGGCAGCAGGAGACCGTGCCGGACGAGGTGGTACGGCGGGCCGACCAGATCGAGCTCGTCGACATGTCGCCCGAGGCGCTGCGCCGCCGTATGGCGCACGGCAACATCTACAAGCCGGACAAGGTCGACGCGGCCTTGTCGAACTACTTCCGGCCCGGCAACCTGACCGCCCTGCGCGAGCTGGCGCTGCTGTGGGTGGCCGACCGGGTCGACGCCTACCTCACCCAGTACCGCAGCGAGCACCGGGTGTCGAAAATCTGGGGCTCGCGCGAGCGGATCGTCGTCGGACTGACCGGAGGTCCGGAGGGCCGGACGCTGATCCGCCGCGCCGCCCGGCTGGCCGAGAAGGGCGCCGGCGGCGAGGTACTGGCCGTCTACATAGCCCGCAGCGACGGGCTGACCTCGGCCTCGCCCAAGGAACTGGCGATGCAGCGGACCCTGGCCGAGGACCTCGGCGGCACCTTCCACCACGTCGTGGGCGACGACATACCGGCCGCCCTGCTCGCCTTCGCCCGCGGCGTCAACGCCACCCAGATCGTGCTGGGCTCCTCACGCCGCAAGACCTGGCAGTACGTCTTCGGGCCCGGCGTCGGCGCGACGGTCGCCCGGGAGTCCGGGCCCGACCTCGACGTGCACATCGTCACCCACGACGAGGTCGCCAAGGGCCGCGGACTGCCGGTGGCCCGGGACGCGCGCCTCGGGCGCTCCCGGCGGGTGTGGGGCTGGATCGTCGGCGTCGCCGGCCCGCCGGCCCTGGCGGCGCTGCTCAACACCGTCGACCTCGGCCTCGCCAACGACATGCTGCTGTTCCTGGCGCTGACGGTGGCGGCGGCCCTGCTCGGCGGGCTGCTCCCCGCGCTGGCCTCGGCGGCGGTGGGATCGCTGCTGCTGAACTACTTCTACACACCGCCGCTGCACCGGTGGACCATCGCCGACCCGAAGAACATCGTCGCCATCGTGATCTTCGTGGCCGTCGGTGTGGCGGTGGCCTCCGTGGTCGACCTCGCGGCCCGCCGCACCCACCAGGCGGCCAGACTGCGGGCCGAGTCCGAGATCCTGTCCTTCCTCGCGGGCAACGTGCTGCGCGGCGAGACCGGCCTCGAGGACCTGCTGGAACGGGTCCGGGAGACCTTCGGCATGGAGTCGGCGGCCCTGCTGGAGCGGGCGAGCGATGTCGAGCCGTGGACCTGCGCGGGCCGCGTCGGGCAGGGACATCCCGTGGAGCGGCCCGAGCAGGCGGACGTGGACATGCCGGTCGGGGACCATATGGCGCTCGCGCTGACCGGCCGTGTCCTGCCCGCCGAGGACCGCCGGGTGCTGGCCGCCTTCGCCGCCCAGGCCGCCGTCGTACTGGACCGCCGCCGGCTCCAGGAGGAGGCCGACCAAGCCCGCGCGCTCGCCGAGGGCAACCGCATCCGTACGGCCCTGCTGGCCGCCGTCAGCCATGATCTGCGCACTCCGCTCGCCGGGATCAAGGCGGCCGTGTCCTCCCTGCGCTCCGAGGACGTCGAGTGGTCCGAGGAGGACCGGGCGGAACTGCTGGAGGGCATCGAGGAGGGCGCGGACCGCCTCGACCACCTCGTCGGCAACCTGCTCGACATGTCCCGCCTCCAGACCGGCACGGTCACCCCGCTGATCCGCGAGATCGACCTCGACGAGGTGGTGCCGATGGCGCTCGGCGGGGTGCCCGAGGGCAGCGCCGGCCTGGACGTGCCGGAGACCCTGCCGATGGTCGCCGTGGACCCGGGGCTGCTGGAGCGGGCGATGGCCAACCTGGTCGAGAACGCCGTCAAGTACAGTCCGGCCGGCTCCCCCGTGCTGGTCGCCGCCAGCGCGCTCGCCGACCGGGTGGAGGTGCGGGTGGTCGACCGGGGGCCGGGCGTCCCCGACGAGGCCAAGGACCGCATATTCGAGCCCTTCCAGCGCTACGGCGACGCCCCGCGCGGCGCCGGCGTGGGCCTGGGGCTCGCCGTGGCGCGCGGCTTCGCCGAGGCCATGGGCGGCACCCTGAACGCCGAGGACACGCCCGGTGGCGGGCTCACCATGGTCCTCACCCTCCGCGCGGCGGGAACACGCCCGGAGCCGCTCCGCGCGGCAGAACCCGAGAGGCAGGCCTCATGACCCGCGTCCTGGTGGTCGACGACGAGCCCCAGATCGTGCGCGCTCTCGTGATCAACCTCAAGGCACGCAAGTACGAGGTCGACGCGGCCCACGACGGCGCCACCGCCCTCCGGCTCGCCGCCGCCCGCCACCCCGACGTGGTCGTCCTCGACCTCGGGCTGCCCGACATGGACGGCGTCGAGGTGATCAGGGGCCTGCGAGGCTGGACGCGGGTGCCGATCCTGGTGCTCTCCGCCCGGCACTCGTCCGACGAGAAGGTCGAGGCGCTGGACGCGGGTGCCGACGACTACGTCACCAAACCGTTCGGCATGGACGAGCTGCTGGCCCGGCTGCGTGCCGCCGTACGCCGGGCCGAGCCGGCCGGAGGAGGTGAGGACGACATGATCGTGGAGACCGACGAGTTCACCGTCGACCTGGCCGCGAAGAAGGTCAACCGGGCCGGGAAGGACGTACGCCTGACGCCGACGGAGTGGCATCTGCTGGAGGTCCTGGTGCGCCACAGCGGCCGCCTGGTCGGGCAGAAGCAGTTGCTCCAGGAGGTGTGGGGGCCGTCGTACGGGACGGAGACGAACTACCTGCGCGTGTACATGGCACAGTTGCGGCGGAAGCTGGAGGCGGACCCCTCGCATCCGAAGCACTTCATCACGGAACCGGGGATGGGCTACCGCTTCGAGAAGTGAGCGGGGCGGCCCGCGGCCGGGGGTCCGGGGGTTGGCCCCCGGGGGATGCGGTATCACGGAACCGGGGATGGGCTACCGCTTCGAGAAGTAGGGCCTGTGCCACAGGGCTGCGTAGCTGTCAGCGGGCCCCGGTACGCTCTAGTCATGAGTGCTGTTCCTCGTTCGCAGAAGCCGGCGGGCCGGTTCCGGCGCATGCTCGACCGGCTCTCCTCGTCGCAGGAGGACCTGGAGTCCGAGGAGCTGCGGGAGGACACCGAGACGGCCGGCTGTATCCGGATCGGAGACTGTCAGGACCGGCAGGTGGTGACGGTTACTGGTACCTTGCGCACGGTCACCCTGCGGCCGCGCGCGGGAGTCCCGGCCCTGGAGGCCGAGCTGTTCGACGGCTCCGCCGCGCTGGACGTGGTGTGGCTCGGCAGGCGCTCCATCGTGGGCATAGAACCGGGGCGCAAGCTGATCGCATCGGGCCGGATCTCGATGAGCCGGGGCCGCCGGGTGCTGTTCAATCCCAAGTACGAACTGAGACCCCTCGGACGGGAGTAGCCGGTGACGTCGCTCGACAAGCCGACCGAAGAGACATCTGCGGACGACACCCGGGCGGTGACCGAGGCTGCCCTGTTCGAGGCGTTCGGCGGCGTCCGGGGCATGGTCGAGACGGTGCTGCCCGGCCTGCTCTTCGTCAGCATCTTCACGATCAACAAGGACCTGCATCTGTCGGCGATCGCGGCGCTGGCCGTGTCGCTGGTGCTGGTCGTGGTCCGGCTGGTGATGAAGGACACCGTCAAGCACGCCTTCAGCGGTGTCTTCGGTGTGGCCTTCGGTGTCGTCTTCGCGATGATGACCGGCAACGCCAAGGACTTCTACCTGCCCGGCATGCTCTACACGCTGGGCCTCGGACTCGCGTACATCGTCACCACGCTGTGCGGTGTCCCGCTGATCGGGCTGATCCTCGGCCCGGTCTTCAAGGAGAACCTCTCCTGGCGCACGCGCAACCCCGGCCGCAAGAAGGCCTACGCCAAGGCCAGTTACGCGTGGGGTGCGATCCTGCTCGCCAAGTGCGCGATCCTCTTCCCGCTGTACTGGTGGGCCGACACCACGCAGCTTGGCTGGATCCTGATCGCTCTGAAGATCCCGCCGTTCCTGCTCGCCGTCTGGCTGACCTGGCTGTTCCTGGCGAAGGCGCCCGCGCCGATCGATGTGTTCGCGGAGATGGAGGCCGAGGAGAAGGCCGCCGAGGAGAGGGAGCGGGAGGCCGCCGCCCGGTCCGCCGAGCAGTGAACTCCGCGAGCTGACCTCGACACGCCGAGAGACCTCGCTAGCGGAGGGCGGGGGCCCCCTGGACGCCCTGGGCGCCCCCTCCGGCGTGTCCCCGAAGGGCCCCGCCCTCAGCTCTTCGCGCTGTCCCGCCGCACCGACAGCAGGTCCTCCAACTGCTCCTCACGGGCCTGCGCGGCCACGAAGAGGAGTTCGTCGCCCGCCTCCAGGGAGTCCTCCCGGGACGGGGTCAGGACGCGGGTGCCGCGGATGATCGTGACCAGGGACGTGTCCTCGGGCCACTCGACGTCGCCGACCTGCGTGCCGGCCAGGGCCGACTCCTCCGGCAGGGTCAGCTCGACCAGGTTGGCGTCGCCGTGGCTGAAGCGCAGCAGGCGGACCAGGTCGCCCACGCTCACCGCCTCCTCGACCAGGGCGGACATCAGACGCGGGGTGGAGACGGCGACGTCCACGCCCCAGGACTCGTTGAAGAGCCACTCGTTCTTCGGGTTGTTCACCCGCGCGACCACCCGCGGCACGCCGTACTCCGTCTTGGCGAGGAGCGAGACGACCAGGTTCACCTTGTCGTCGCCGGTCGCGGCGATGACGACGTTGCAGCGCTGCAGCGCCGCCTCGTCCAGGGAGGTGATCTCGCAGGCGTCGGCGAGCAGCCATTCGGCCTGCGGGACGCGTTCGACCGAGATGGCCGTCGGCGCCTTGTCGATGAGCAGGACCTCGTGGCCGTTCTCCAGCAGCTCGCCCGCGATCGAGCGGCCGACCGCGCCGGCTCCGGCAATGGCGACCCTCATCAGTGACCGCCCTCCTCTTCGGGACCCTTGGCGAACGCCGCCTCGACCTTGTCGACCTCGTCGGTGCGCATCATCACGTGCACCAGGTCGCCCTCCTGCAACACCGTCTGCGAGGTGGGCAGGACCGCCTCGCCGAGCCGGGTCAGAAACGCCACGCGCACGCCGGTCTCCTCCTGGATCCGGCTGATCTTGTGGCCGACCCAGGCGGTCGAGGCGTGCACCTCGGCGAGCTGGACGCCGCCCGTGGGGTCGCGCCACAGCGGCTCGGCGCCGGACGGGAGCAGCCGGCGCAGCATCTGGTCGGCCGTCCAGCGGACCGTCGCGACGGTGGGGATGCCCAGGCGCTGGTAGACCTCGGCGCGGCGGGGGTCGTAGATGCGCGCGGCGACGTTCTCGATGCCGAACATCTCGCGGGCCACGCGTGCGGCGATGATGTTGGAGTTGTCACCGCTGGAGACGGCGGCGAAGGCGCCGGCCTCCTCGATGCCGGCCTCCCGCAGGGTGTCCTGGTCGAAGCCGACCCCGGTGACCCGGCGGCCGCCGAAGGAGGACCCGAGGCGGCGGAAGGCGGTGGGGTCCTGGTCGACCACGGCGACCGTGTGGCCCTGTTGCTCCAGGTTCTGGGCCAGGGCGGAGCCCACCCGCCCGCAACCCATGATGACAATATGCATCGCGTCACACCGCGCTTCCTGCAGGCCCTCTGACCTTCATGAATGTCGTGATCATGTCTCTCTTTCGGCTCGCCGGGCATCACATCGCGGCCTGCGTGCGGGCCGCCGGGCAACATCATGCCGGTGGAATCAGGCCATGATGCCCTGCGGGGGCGGTGCCGCGTTCGACTGCCCGACTCCAACGTATCGGCAAAGTCGAGGGGGTTGCCGAGGGCCCTGCCCGGGCCGGAGCGGACTTCGACCGGGCCCTCGGCTGGGGAGGAAGACACCATGAGTACCGAGATCGACGTCCTGGTCCTGGGCGGCGCGGGCGTGGACACGATCGTGCACGTGCCCGAGCTGCCTGTGCCGCTCGCCGACAGCCACATGATCCGGCCCGGGATCGTGACGCGCGCGGGCCAGAGCGGAGACTTCGTCGCCCTGGGGACGAGCGCGCTGGGCCTGCGCACCCACCACCTCGACATGCTGGGCGACGACCCGGAGGGCGACCTGGTCCGTGCCCTGCACCGCGACCGCGGGATCGCGCTCACCGACGTCCCCCAGCCGCTCGGCACCAAGCGCGCGGTCAACCTTGTAGGCCCCGACGGCAGGCGGCTCTCCCTCTACGACGCCACGCGCGCGGCGGAGACGGACCGGCTGCCCGAGGCCACGGTGCGGGACCTGGCCGCCGTCAGCCGGCACGCCCACGTCGTCATCACCCAGCCGTGCGGCCACGCGCTGCCCGCCCTGCGCGAGGCCGGTGTGACCGTCTCGACCGACCTGCACGACTGGGACGGGTCCAACCCGTACCACGAGACCTTCGCCCACCAGGCCGACCTGGTCTTCCTGTCCAGCGCGGCACTGGCCGACCCGGAGCGGGTCATGCGGCGGATCACCGAACGGGGCCGGGCCCGGGCGGTCGTCGCCACGGCCGGGGCCGACGGGGCCTACCTGCTGGCCGACGGTGAGCTGACACACGTACCCGCCGCCGCACCCCCGGCGCCGGTGGTCGACTCCAACGGCGCGGGCGACGCCTTCGCCGCCGCGTTCCTCTACGCCTGGCTGAACGCCGAGCCGCCCCGCCGCTGCGCCCTGTACGGCACGGTGGCGGGGGCGTACGCCTGCACGGTGCCGTCGACCCGCGCCGACAGCATCGGGCGGGCGGAACTGTGTGCCCGGGTCGCCGGCCTGGTCAGCGGCGGTTGATGCTGCGCACGCTCGCGAGAGTCAGGATTCCGAGGGCGATGACGCTGGCCGCGGCGCCGATCAGTTCTGCGGGCGCGTGCATGGGGCCTCCAGGGGCGACAACAGCCGGGAAACGGACGGAGCTTAGTCATATAGGCATGGGAAGCGGGTGACCTGCGGAATCCGCAGCCGCAGCGGCCTCTGAATTCACTCGGAGGGCAGATACGAGGCCGATGAGGGGTGGCGGGTGGGCGAGCCCGCAATCGAACGCTTACGATCCTCTGTTGTGTCCAAACTGACCGACGTGCCCAAGCGGATCCTGATCGGGCGCGCACTGCGCAGTGACCGGCTGGGGGAGACTCTCCTGCCCAAGCGCATCGCACTACCCGTCTTCGCCTCCGACCCGCTGTCCTCTGTGGCGTATGCGCCCGGGGAGGTGCTGCTGGTCCTGTCCATCGCGGGCGTGACGGCGTACCACTTCAGTCCGTGGATCGCCGTCGCGGTCGTCGTACTGATGTTCACCGTGGTGGCCTCGTACCGGCAGAACGTGCACGCCTACCCCAGTGGCGGCGGCGACTACGAGGTGGCGAACACCAACCTCGGCCCCAAGGCGGGCCTCACGGTCGCCAGTGCGCTGCTTGTCGACTACGTCCTCACCGTCGCGGTGTCGATCTCCTCCGGCATCGAGAACCTGGGCTCGGCGATCCCGTTCGTGGTCGAGCACAAGGTGCTCTGTGCGATAGGCGTGATCGTGCTGCTCACGCTGATGAACCTGCGCGGGGTGAAGGAGTCGGGCTCGCTGTTCGCGATTCCGACGTACATCTTCGTCGCGGGTGTCTTCACCATGATCGCCTGGGGCGCCTTCCGCGGACTGGTCCTCGACGACACCATGCGGGCCCCGACGGCGGACTACGTCATCAAACCCGAGCATCAGGGCCTGGCGGGCTTCGCCCTGGTCTTCCTGCTGCTGCGCGCCTTCTCCTCCGGCTGTGCCGCCCTCACCGGCGTCGAGGCGATCTCCAACGGCGTCCCGGCCTTCCGCAAGCCCAAGTCCAAGAACGCCGCGACCACCCTCGCGGCGATGGGCCTGCTGGCCGTCACCATGTTCTGCGGCATCATCGCGCTGGCCGCCGCCACCGACGTCCGCATGGCCGAGAACCCGGCCAGGGACCTCGTCCACAACGGCGTCCCGCTCGGCGCGGACTACGTCCAGAACCCGGTGATCTCCCAGGTCGCCGAGGCCGTGTTCGGCAAGGGCAGCTTCCTCTTCATCATCCTGGCCGCGGCCACCGCGCTGGTGCTGTTCCTCGCCGCGAACACCGCCTACAACGGCTTCCCGCTGCTCGGCTCGATCCTCGCCCAGGACCGCTACCTGCCCCGCCAGTTGCACACCCGCGGCGACCGCCTGGCCTTCTCCAACGGCATCGTGCTCCTCGCGGGCGCCGCCGGACTGCTCGTCGGGATCTACGGCGCCGACTCCACACGCCTGATCCAGCTCTACATCGTCGGTGTGTTCGTGTCCTTCACGCTCAGCCAGACCGGCATGGTCCGGCACTGGAACCGCCATCTGGCCACCGAGCGCGACCAGGCCAAGCGCCGTCACATGATCCGCTCCCGCGCGATCAACGCCTTCGGCGCGTTCTTCACCGGCCTCGTGCTGGTCGTCGTCCTCGTCACCAAGTTCACGCACGGCGCGTGGGTCGCCCTGCTCGGCATGGTGATCTTCTATGCGACGATGTCGGCCATCCGTAAGCACTACGACCGCGTCGCCGAGGAGATCGCCGCCCCCGAGGGCCCGAGCGACGACAGCGTGCGGCCCTCCCGCATCCACTCCGTCGTCCTGATCTCCAAGATCCACCGCCCGACGCTGCGCGCCCTGGCCTACGCCAAGCTGATGCGCTCGGACAGCCTGGAAGCGCTGAGCGTCAACGTCGACCCGGCGGAGACCAAGGCGCTGCGGGACGAGTGGGAGCGGCGCGGCATCGACGTACCGCTGAAGGTCCTGGACTCGCCCTACCGCGAGATCACGCGGCCGATCATCGAGTACGTCAAGAGCCTGCGCAAGGAGTCGCCGCGGGACGCGGTGTCCGTGATCATCCCCGAGTACGTCGTCGGCCACTGGTACGAGCACCTGCTGCACAACCAGAGCGCACTGCGGCTGAAGGGTCGGCTGCTGTTCACGCCGGGGATCATGGTGACCTCGGTGCCGTACCAGCTCCAGTCCTCCGAGGCGGCCAAGCGGCGGGCCCGCAAGCAGCAGGAGTGGAACGCGCCGGGTGCGGTGCGGCGGGGGCCGGCTCAGGTGCGGTCGAAGGAGTCCTCCGAGCACAAGTCCTGAGGCGACGGCTCGGGAAGCGGTGGTGATTCGGCCGGGCGGCAGCCACGTAGACTGGTGGGCTGTTGTCCGGCCGATTCCGTTCGGCCCATCACCCTCACGCGTTTTGGAGTCACCCCGCCATGCAGGCAGAACCGAGGAAGTCGCTGGTGGGGGAGGAGTACGAGGTCGAGGTCGGCCCCGTCGCCCACGGCGGTCACTGCATCGCCCGTACGTCCGAGGGCCAGGTGCTGTTCGTCCGGCACGCGCTGCCCGGTGAGCGGGTCGTGGCGCGGGTGACGGACGGCGAGGAGGGCGCCCGGTTCCTGCGCGCGGACGCGGTGGACATCCTGGACGCCTCCAAGGACCGGATCGACGTGCCCTGCCCGTTCGCCGGCCCCGGTCGTTGCGGCGGCTGCGACTGGCAGCACGCCAAGCCGGGCGCGCAGCGGCGCCTGAAGGCCGACGTCATCGCCGAACAGCTCCAGCGGCTCGCCGGGCTCACGCCGGAGGAGGCAGGCTGGGACGGCACGGTGCTGCCCGCCGAGGGCGACAAGCTGCCCGCGGGCCAGGTCCCCGCGTGGCGCACCCGCGTCCAGTACGCGGTCACCGCCGACGGCCGGGCGGGCCTGCGCCGGCACCGCTCCCACGAGGTCGAGCCGATCGACCACTGCATGATCGCCGCCGAGGAGGTCAGCGAGCTGGGCATCGAGAAGCGCGACTGGACCGGCATGGACTCCGTCGAGGCGATCGCGGCGACGGGTTCGCAGGACCGTCAGGTGGTCCTGACGCCGAAGCCGGGCGCGCGCCTGCCGCTGGTCGAACTGGACCGCCCCGTGTCCGTTCTGCGGGTGGACGAACGTGACGGTGGTGTCCACCGTGTCCACGGCCGCCCCTTCGTCCGCGAACGCGCGGACGGCCGGACCCACCGGGTCGGCAACGGCGGCTTCTGGCAGGTCCACCCGAAGTCGGCCGACACCCTGGTGACGGCGGTCATGCAGGGCCTGCTGCCGCGCAAGGGCGACATGGCCCTCGACCTCTACTGCGGCGTCGGCCTCTTCGCGGGCGCCCTCGCCGACCGGGTCGGCGACCAGGGCGCGGTCCTCGGCATCGAGTCCACCAAGCGTGCGGTGGAGGACGCCCGGCACAATTTGGCCGAGTTCGACCGTGTGCGTATTGAGCAGGGCAAGGTCGAGAGTGTGTTGCCGCGGACGGGTATCACGGAGGTCGACCTGATCGTCCTGGATCCGCCGCGGGCGGGGGCGGGCCGGAAGACCGTTGAGCACCTGTCGTCGCTGGGCGCGCGGCGGATCGCGTACGTGGCTTGCGATCCGGCTGCGTTGGCGCGGGACTTGGGGTATTTCCGGGATGGGGGGTATCGGGTGCGGACGCTTCGGGCGTTTGATCTGTTTCCTATGACGCATCATGTGGAGTGCGTTGCGATTCTTGAGCCGGTGGCGAAGGGCGCTTGACCTGGGGTTTGTGCGGGCGCGTTATGCAGGTCAGATGTTCCGGAAGGGACCGCCGCCTCCGCTACGACATGCGGCCGCCAGTGGCCCGGCTCGTTGTCGCCGACGGGCAAGGTGCCTTGAGTAAGCCGTCGATGCTGTGGCACAGCGGAAATGCAGCGATCTACGATCGTTGGTCATGGTCGTGTACACGAGCCGGAATCTGACGGATGCGTCGCCGAAGCGGGCGGCGGAGTCGGAGGCCGGGTTCTTCGTAGTCGGTTGCTGCCCGCGCCACCCTTGAGGCAAGTCGATCCACTTACCATCGGGGCCTGGAGCCGTTCGGCCACGCCGGAGAGGTGGGCGACACCGGGTCGAAGGCCATGTCGCTGCCGTCCGCGAGGAGCCGTGCGATGGTGGCCTTCCCGACGCCGGGCGGCCCCGCAGGATGGTGGAGCTGATGCGCTGCTGGGTGACCATGCGGGCCCAGCAGCGGCAGCCGCGGCCAGGAGGTGGTCCTGCCCGGCGATGTCTTCCAGCTTTGTGGGGCGCAGGCGGTCGGCGACCGGCCGGGGGGCTCCTCGTCGAAGAGCGGCAGGACCACTACGGTCGGTTCCATCTGTCTCTGGTCGCAGGCGGGGTGTGCGGACGGGGCGGGCCCTTGCACGGGACGCTGGCGAGCGTGGGCTCGCCGTTCGCGGGGAAGCTCGCGGTGCTCATCGGGCACTGGGGCGGTCGCGTCGCGGCAGCCGCTCGGCGACCAGGTCGTAGGAATCCTCGACCGCGTCGGTGACCAGCCGCTCGGTGATGCCGGGTCCCGGCCCGAGCGAGATCCAGTGGCGTTTGTCGAGATAACGGCCCGGTGTGATCGAGGCGTAGCCGCGTTCTTGCGCACGGGCATGTTCGGGTTCGCACTTGACCGTGATGATCTGTTCGTCCGGGTCGTCGGTGACGATCAGGAACACCCTGCCCGCGACCTTGTACACGTCGAGTCCCGGGGCGAAGGGGTATCCGTGGCTGACGTCGGGGAGGGCCAGGGCCGCCTGGCGGGCGGTGTCCTGGAGCCGGTCACCGACCGTGCTCACCGGGCCGCCCGCGTGCCGGTGCCGTAGGTGTGCGGGTCGACGGGCTGCTCGGCCCTTGGCAGGTGGGCGACGACGAGCCGGTAGGAGTCGGTGACGAGCTCCCTGACGAGCTCCTTGTCGAGGCCTTCTCCGCTCTCCAGGGTGATCCAGTGCTTCTTGTTCATGTGGTAGCCGGGGCTGATGTGGCTGTACTGCTCCCGCAGGGCGTGGGCCTCGCCGGGGTCCGCCTTGAGGATCACGACGGGACGCCCAGGGACTTCGGTCATCAGCATGAACACCTTGCCGCGTACCTTGAAGACCTCCCAGTCGGGGCCGAAGGGATGCTCCAGCTGGGCACCGGGGAGTTCCTCCGCGCAGTCGGCGGCGGTCTTGTGCAGGGCCGATCCGTTCATGGGTGGTGAGCCTTCTCGGGTGGTGACGGACTGCGGCATCGAAGGAGGCGGAGAGCGCCGCGCGGGCGCGGCGGCACGTCCCATCCTTCCCTCGACGCCGGCAAAGAGGGCGGTAGGCTGCGGACACGTGATGGTCGACAAGCGACACTCCAGGCCGGGCGGACAGCCCGGACCGTCCGCGGTTCCGCTGTACGGTTTCCAGCCCCCGGTCGGCACTCCCTACGGCCTTGAGGTGAGTACCGTCGAGGATTTCTTCGCCCAGCACGACGACTGGCCGTGGAACCCGCCCCGTCCGGGCCGCGCCACCTTCCACTACCTCATCGCGGTCACCGAGGGTGAGTTGCGGCACGATGTCGACCACGTCACGCGGACCGTCGCCCCCGGCCAGTGGCTGTGGGTGCGTCCCGGGCACGCGCAGTGCTGGCATCCGCCCGGCGCGGCCCGCGGCCCGTTCATCCTGTTCGAACCGGACGTGCTGCGGCCCGACGTCGCCCGTCTCCTGGCCCCGCTCACCGCGCACGAGGCCCCTGCCGTGCTCAGCCCGCACCCCGACGACACCGCCTGGCTCCAGCAGACGGCACTCCAGCTCCTGGACGAACACCGCGCACTGGGGCGCCGCCCCCTCGACATCCACCACGCCCTGCGGCGCAGCCTGCTCGAATCGCTGCTGCTGCGCCTGGCCAACTCCCCGGGCATCGCCCCCGTCGGCTCGGCCACGGCCGGCACCGGGCGTGCCGACAGGTACGGGCGCTTCCTGGACGCCTTGGAGCTGCACTTCCGTGAACTGCATCAAGCCACGGATTACGCCGAGTTGCTCGGCTGTTCGGTCCGCACCCTGAGCCGTGCCGCCCGGGACGCCACCGGCAAGGGGGTACGTGCACTCATCGACGAGCGGCGCCTCCTGGAAGCCCGGCGCCTGCTGGGAGGTGCCCGGTGGGACGCCCGGGCTGTGGCCGTCCACCTCGGCTTCACCGACCCCGCGAACTTCGGCCGCTTCTTCCGCGACCGCACCGGCCTCACCCCGGCCGCCTTCGCCGCCCGCGAAGCGAGGACCGACGCGTGACGGAAACCCGGCGTCAGCCGGCCGGGGAAAAAGGACATGTGCCCGGTAGGGCGGGCCGCGGACGGGAACGCGGGAGCGAGGAGGAGCCGGTGGACTCCTGCCTTCGTTGCGGCGGTTGCCGCGATTTCCACGCCCTGCCCGTCGACAGCGTCCGCCTGTCGCGGGCCGGCTCCGCTCACGCCCGCGGTGAAGACGACTGCGTCGGCACCTTCCAGACGGGCGGCTGGAGTGTCTGCGCTGAGCGACGTCAGGTCGCCGTGAACGGCTCTATTCCGTCGGATTCCAGGGTGCGCCTGCTCGGTACGGCGGTGAAGGCCCACGACCTGGTCGACCTGTTCGATGCGTCGTGCGGCGAGGCGGGAGCCGACGCCGCCGGTCGCCCCGATGGTGCGGCCCGGGACATGGCCCCTTCCTCTCGTTGGTTGACGATCTCGGTGGTTTCCGGCTGGGTCTCAGTCGATGGCTTCGATGGTGACGTCGACCGTGCCGTCGTACTTCTTGAGGGCATCGGCCCCCGAGTCGATCTCGCCGAGGAAGATGATGCCGGGGTCGGGGATGGACCGGCCGTCGTGGTCATAGAAGATGGCGATGTCGGGACCGGGTGACCAGTAGGCGATGTTGCCGATCTCGTAGCTGGACCGCGGCTCGCCTCCTGCGGCGAGAGACCGGGGCAGGTGACCGTACTTCTCGCGCTTGAGCAGGTCAGGCATCTGCAGCGTCAGCGGGAGCAGTGAGGCGAAGTCGCGTGCCGTCGCGTTGTCGTCGAGGGTTGCGTTGAGGACGGCTTCGCCGGCGGTCAGTCGGATTCTCATATGGGCTCTGCCCTCTGGGGTGTTGTCGAGTGATCGTCGGTGGCCGACACGTACGCCATGTCCATCGGGGCTTGGGACTGGTCGGCCATCTGCCCGGCACGGCCACGGCCACGGCCGGCCCCTATCAGTTCCTGTGCCAGTTCCTCTTACGGATGCTGTGGCCGGCCGTTGTCGACCGGTCGCGCATCGGGGGTGGTTGGTTGTGGTTTCTCAGTTGCCCAGGTCTCAGTCGTCCAGGACGACGACGTGCTTGCCCGGCGTGGTGCCGGACTCGACGTCGGCCTGGGCGTCACGAACCTGTTCCAGGCCGTGGTAGACCTTCGCGACCGGGACTTTGAGGCTCCCTGCGGCGATGGCCTGGAGCTGGCGGGCGAAGACGTCAGCCGGGAGGTCGGCGGCCTGACCGCCGAAGGAGGTCAGCCGCACCCCGTTGGGGATCATGAACGGGGTGAAATCGCGGATCTTCCACTGGCCCGCCAGGGCTCCGGTGAAGCAGACCGTGCCGTGCCGGCGGACGGTGCGCAGGGTGTCGGCGAGGACCGAGCAGCCCACCAACTCCAGTACGGCGTCGACACCCTCCGGCATCAGCTCGCTCACCTGACCGGCGATCGTGCCGCTGTCGACGAGGGGATGGTCGACGCCCGCGGCCCGCAGTCCCCCGGCCCTCTCCGGGCTCCGCGTGGTGGACAGCACGGTGGCTCCGAGGTCCTTCGCGATGGTGGCCGCGCTCAGCCCGACCGCGGAGGTGCCGCCGCGGATCAGCAGCGTCTGCCCGGCCTTGAGGTCCAGGCCGGTGGTCAGCGATCCGTAGGCGGTCTGGAACATCTCCGGCAGCGCACCGACGACCTCCCACGGCAGGCCGGTCTCGAACGGGATGACCTGCGCCGCGGGGACGGTCACGTACTGGGCGTACGCGCCGTCGTACGAGCGGCCCATGCCGCCCATCATCGTGGCCACCTGCTGTCCCGGCCGCAACTCGCTGTCCTCGTCGGCCTCATCGACCACGCCGACGCCCTCGATGCCGGGCACACGCGGGTAGGTGACCACCGCGTCCGACTCGCCCTTGCGGGTGGTGACCTCGGACTCGTTGACGCCGAACGCCTTCACCCTGATCCGCACCCAGCCGGGCTTGCGTACGGGCACCGGCACATCCTTGATCTCCAGCGCGTCGAGGCCGCCGGGCCGGGTGACGACGACGGCCCGCATCGTCGCCGGTGCGGCGTCGACGGCTGCTGTCACTTGGCTCATGTCGAACTCCTCACTCTGTTCGCCCCCTGGTGCGCTGTTCCGGATCGCCCGGTGACCGTCAGGGGCGGGCGATGTTCCCGAACAGGTCGAGGACCGTCTGGTAGCGGGCGCTGGGCTCGTAGGGAGGGTTGCCGACACTCCCCGAGGTGGGCCGGTCCGTGACGGCGGGCCACAGGCGGGTCTGCTCGCCGGTGACGAAGTCGAGGACGATGTCGCGGATACGCGTGTCACGGTCGGCCTGTTCAGGGCTGCGCCCTGGCTGTTCCTGGCCGACCAGGGCGTACATCTCGGTGCCGTGCACGGCGGGCGCACCCTCGGCGGGCCCGATCATGAGGAGATGGGCGTTGCCACCCGCGGCGGCGTGGGCCAGAGCACCGCGAGCTGCGGGGAGCGTGAAAATGTAGTCCGTCAGGGACGCGGCCCGGACCTCGGCAGGGGTGCGGCCGCCCTGGTCGTAGGTATCGACGATCCTCTTGGCGCGGGAGCGGGGAATGCGCCACCCCGCGAATTCGTCGGTGACGCGGTCGACGGTGTGCGGGTCGAACCGGTCGAGGTCGTTCGCCACCCACCAGCCCATCTCGTCACTGGCCGTGCTCAGGAGTATGTCGATGTCCCGGTGCGAGCCCGAGGCCAGGACGTCCAGGGGGTGGGCGTGCAGCACCCCGCCGGGCTGTTCGGCGTCCAGGACCACGCCGAGGCTCCGGTTGTCCATCCCGCCACGGACTCCGAGATCCGTCGGACAGACCTTGCGCAGGGCGGCCACCAGGGAGGCCGCGTCGAGATCGATCAGCTTGTCGGGGTTGCCCGCGACACCGAGTTCGGTGACGAACCGCTTCGCGAGCTCCTCGGCCCACCAGGCCGGGACGAGACGCGAGGGCGCGCCGGAGAACCCGGCCAGTCGCCGGTACAGGCCGTCCGCGGAGGAGGCCCCGAGCAGCCCGAGGGTGGAGTAGGCGCCGGCGCTGTGGCCGAAGACGGTGACGTCGTCGGGGTCACCACCGAAGTGGGCGATGTTCTGCTTGACCCAGGTGAGGGCGGCGATGACGTCCTGCAGGCCCAGGTTGCTGGCCTCGGCGAGCCGCCCGCCGTACTGCGAGAGCGAGAGCGCGCCCAGTGCGCCGAGCCGGTAGTTGACCGACACGCTCACCACGCGTCCCGTCGCGGCGAGACCGGCGGCGTTCGAGGTGGTCTGCGTGTTCGCACCGAACTCGAATCCGCCGCCATGGATGTACACGGCCACCGGCAGCGTCTTCCCGGCCGGCCGCTCGGGGGCCCATACATTCAGGTTCAGGCAGTCCTCGCCCGTCCCGCTGTCCGCTTCGAGCCAGTCGCCGCTGTCGGGCTGGACGGCGGCGACGCCCTTGCGGTCGCAGGGGCGGTCCGGATCGAAGTCCGCGACCACGGGGCGGCGGTACCGCTCGGCGGTGGCGAACGGGATTCCCCACCAGGACCGCACCCCTGGTGCAGTCGGAGCCTTGGGCGCGGTCGCGGTCATGGCGTGAGATTCCTTCCGGTGCGGTTCGGCTGTTTCGCGCGGCGTGTCGGAGGCTGATCGCTCGCGGTGACGCTCTCCAAGCATTCCCCGAACTCCGATAAATCGCCGAGCGGACAGCAGTCACCCGGTGGTCATCAGGTGACACTTTCTCTGTACCTCCTTCTCGTAGCCGGGCCGCCGCGGCGGCCCGGACGGTCTGAGGTTCTGCCATCAGCGGGTTCCCTGACTCGACCTGACCCGCGCCCAGACCCCGGCAGACCACCTGCTCGGTGCCGTCGCCATCCCAGCCAACGCCGCCATGGGCTGGCGGAAGAACAAGGGGCGCGCCTCGCCATGGCCCGTCTCCATGACGGCCCATACTCGCTCAGCGGACATGGCCTTCAACGACATCGTCCGTGCAGGAAAAGGGACACGATGGGTCACCGCAACGCGACACGATCCGAAGGCCCAGATCCGGTGTGAAGCGACGCGACCTGCGCGGGACACGTTTCTGCCGACACAAGCAGGGAATCGAAGGGGTGGTCGCGAAGCAGGCCCGCGGCCTCTACCGGGGCGGCGCACAGAGATTGGAAGAAGATCAGGCACAGCGAGACCGTGCTCTCGCAGGCCTTGACCGCGCCCGTCGCTGCCGAAGTCGCGCGACTCATCGCCGAGTTCGGACCCGGGCGGCGGGCACGGACGGATGAGGGGGAGCCGTAGACGACCACAGGCCGCGGCCCGGTCGTCGAGGTCGAGACGGGCACAACACGACCCGCGACCAGTGGCAGTCACGCGGATCCGCTGAGAAGAGAGTTGGTGCCGTGATGCCGTGATGCCGTGAGCACGGCATGACGGCGTTCCTCAGAACCTGAACGCGCAGGCCGACGAGGTCGTGGCCGAGGAGTCCGGTGATCTGCTGCGTCGGCCGCCTGTGACAGAACGAAGACGTCGCGGAGGACGGCCTGTAACTCGGTGCGAGATACAAATACTTCAGACCGCACGCACCGCGCTCCTTCTGGGGGAACACCGTGAAGTACACCCGCATCGCCGCTCTCGCCGCCATCGGCGTCGCCGCCTCCCTCTCGCTCACCGCTTGTGGCGGCAATGGCTCCGGGAAGGGCTCATCCTCCAAGGGCTCCTCTTCCTCGTCTTCTTCGTCCTCGGAAGGCGGCTCGAAGGCGGAGAGCGGCTCGGACTCCGACAGCTCGAAGTCGACGGCCGGCGTCGCGAAGTCGGGTTCCGGACAGGACGCCAAGGCCCGCGCCGGCGCCGCGAACGGCGCGGCGAAGACCGGCGGCAAGGTCGAGTTCTGCAAGACGCAGGACCTGGCCATCGACGCCAGGGACGCCGCGACCGACGAGGCCTCCGGCAGGATCGACATCACCATGATCAACCGGGGTTCGACCGCCTGCTCGGCGACGGGCTTCGCGGGCGTCGACATCAAGGACACCGACAACACCTCGAACCCCATCGAGCGCGGCCAGGCCCAACCGCGTATCACCACCCTGAAGCCCGGCGACGCCGCTGTCTTCAACCTCGCCTACGACATCGACAACACCGGCGACAGCCTCACGCACCCGACCGACATCCTGGTGACGCCCCCCAACGAGACCCACAGCGTGAGCCTGAAGTGGCCCGCGGGCGCGGGAGAGATCAAGGGCGCCTACACCGATGTTCAGGTCTACCCCACGCACACGACCAAGTAGGGGTCGCGGCCGGGCCGGTGGCTACTGAGCCTGAACTCGTGAAGTCGTCGGGGTGAGAGACAGGCCGGTGCCGGCAAGGCAGCCGTCGATGGGGTCGCTGCGGTAGAGGAGTTCGAGAGGCCGATGGAGAAGCAGCCGACCGAAGTCCGTGCGGCCCGGGGGCCCCTCAGGCCGCCATCAGCGCCGCCAGGGCGCGGTCCATTGCGGCGTTGAACTCTTCCGGCGTCAGCGGCAGACGGGACTTGACGTCCCGACTCCACTGGTCGGCGAGGACCTCGGCGGAGCCTGCCTCGACGCCGTCGAGTGCCGCGTCGGCCAGGGCCGGCGGGGCGATCTTGGCCACGGGCCAGCCTGCCGCCATGTCGGTGTCGGCCAGGCCGAGGTGTACCGCTGTGACGAGCGTGCCCTGTTCGGCGAGCTCCAGGCGGACGCCGTTGGTCATGGCCCAGGCGGCGGCCTTGGTCAGGTGGTAGGCATTGGCGCCCTTGCCGCCGAACCACGACATGGCGGAGAGGACGTTGACGATCGCGCCCCCGTCGTTCCTGGCGAGCGCCGGCGCGAACTCCCGGATCATTCCCAGGTGGCCGAACATGTTGGTCTCCAGCTCGTGCCGCACCGCGTCCAGCGAACCGGTCACCAGGTCGGTCCCCGTACTGATTCCCGCGTTGTTGATGAGTAGCGAGACGTCCGGGGCGGCCTCGGCGGCGGCCCTCACGGATGCGGGATCGGCGATGTCGAGGGGCAGCACCTCGACCCCGGGCAGGTCCACGGTCTCCGGTCGGCGGGCCGTCGCGTAGACCTTGCGGGCGCCCCGTTCGAGCAGGCGCTGGGCGAAGGCGCGGCCCAGGCCGCGGTTGGCTCCGGTGACAAGGGCGACGGAGTTGTTGATATCCATGGCCGGTACGCTAAAACCTGACGCTGGCGTCAGAGGCAAGTGCTGGTCGTCAGGGCCAGGGTGAGAG
>NZ_JBHUQX010000077.1:0-27910 GCF_042674225.1 Streptomyces sp. NPDC056948 | reverse complement strand
TGCCGCAGGTGTCAGCCGTCTCCCCGATTCGCCCGCAGTTCCTCGTAGTACGCACGGCAGTTCTCGTACGACGGGAGCAGGCCCTGGCGTTCCGCCTCCGCCAGGGTCGGGGCCTGTTCGTCCTTCGGGGAGAGGAGAGGGGTGATGCCCTCGGGCCAGGCGATGCCGAGAGCCGGATCCAGGGGGTGGATGCCGTGTTCGCGCTCCGGGGCGTAGCCGGTGGAGCACAGATAGACCACCGTGGCGTCGTCGGTCAGAGCCATGAACGCGTGGCCCAGCCCCTCGGCGAGGAACACCGCGTGGCGGGTGTCGTCGTCGAGCCGTACGGCCTCCCACTGGCCGTAGGTGGGGGAGCCCACCCGGATGTCGATCACCACGTCCAGGACGGCACCGCGCACACACGTGACGTACTTGGCCTGACTGGGCGGCACATCGGCGAAGTGCACACCACGCAGCACGCCCCGCCGGGAGACCGAGCAGTTGGCCTGGGCCAGGGCCAGATCATGGCCCGTGGCCTCGCGGAACTCCTCGCCGCGGTACCACTCGTGGAAGCTGCCCCGGTCGTCCGGGAAGATCTTGGGCTCCAGAATCCAGGCGCCCTCTATCCCCAGTGGTCGCATGCTGTCACTGCCCTCCGATCCTGATACGGGTGACCACCTTCCGTCGCGCGGCACCGAGTACCCGCCGCGCGCGCCGTGCCACCCGCAGGGCTGCACCGGGCCCCGGCGCCGGCACGACCAGCACCTGAGCGTCGGCGGCGCGCAGCGCGAACGGCAGCCCGGTGAAGCGGGGCCGGTCGGCGCCCGGGGCCAGACACACAGCCACCCGCCAGGTGTCACGCGAGAGGTCCTTGGCGGGCATCGCCGCCTCCAGTACCGCCCCGCGCCCGTCCGGGGCCGGGGAGAGCGTGCCGGACGCGTCGAGGATCCGGCTCGAGGAGACGAACCTCAGCGGCACCTCGCTGTCGCCCTCGACATGGAGCGGAAGCGGGGCACGGAAACGGTCCCCGGAGACGGTGACGTCCATCGGCTGCACGCTGCCCAGACCGAGCCGCTTGCCCCGCGTGCCGAGCTCGAGGGAGAGGTTGCCGTGCGGCTCCGTCCAGTACGGCAGAACCGGGCGGTCGCCGACGAGTCCCACGTCCGGCGTGGGCCGGGTCGCCCGCGGGGCCGGGCCCAGCCGGCACTCCTTGGTCCAGCCGCCCAGCTTGACCCGCACGACCGCGTCCCAGACGCCGTCACCCGGCAGGCCGGCCGGGTCGACGGTGGCGGTCGCCCGCAGCACCAGCCGGACCTCCTCGCCGTCCCCGACGGGCACGGTCTCGCGCGTGACCTTCACCGGCTGGAAGTACTGTGCGGCGCTCGAGCGCTCCCGCAGCAGCAGATCGGCCGTGGCCTGCCCGAAGCGGGCGGCGGTCTCCGAGGCCACCCACTCCACGGCCTCGGTCACGTCCTTGGGCGTGTCGTTCAGCGGGGCCGCCTCGGCGCCGGCGGGGAAGGTCATCGGTTCGCCGCCGGACGCGTACTCGGCCGTGAAGCCGATGCTGAGGGAGCCGTCCCGCCACTCCACGTGCGCGGGGGCCGCCTTGGGCGCGATGCCGGCCTCCCATTCCGCGAAGGACACGACGTCGTCGTACCGGTCGGCCGCGGTCAGCGAGGCGACGACCTGCTGCGTCGGCTGCAGCCCGTCCGCGACACCGGGACCGAACCGCTCGACGACGACCTCGTGGATCGCCCCGAACAGCTCCTTGCGGTAGTCGTCCGGCAGATTCAGGAAGCGCCGGGCCCGCAGCCGCTCGACCATCTCCACGCGCAGCCAGCGGCGGAAGAGCCTGTCACGCACCGGGCCGGGCTCGGTGTACTGCTCGACGACGTCGAGGGCCTCACGGAGGTTCTTGAAGTACCCGACGGGGTCGAAGCGTTCGAAGCCCGCGTTGGAGCTGTCGTCCCGCCGGATGTGGTAGTAGCAGACGTAGTCGCTGACCACGGAGACGTTCTCCGCGCGCAGATACGCCTCGGCGATGAAGACGTGGTCCTCCAGGCGCCGTCTGCCCTCGGGAAAGCGCAGGCCGGTGCGGTCGAGGAAGGCACGGCGGATCATCTTGTGCGGGGTGAGGCTGTCGATGAGCGGGGCGTTCTCGACGGTGGCACGCGGGTGGTTGCGGCGGAACAGCTCCACCGGCACGCCGCGGCCCTTGCCGGCCATCTTGCCCACGACGACATCGGCGCCGTTGGCCACGCCGTAGTCGTACATCCGCTCCAGGGCCTCGTCGCCCAGGTAGTCGTCGTTGTCGACGAACATGACGAACTCGCCCGTGGAGGCAGCGATGCCCACGTTGCGGGGCTTGCCCGACCAGCCGGAGTTCTCCTGGTGGATGACCTTCATCCGGGGGTCCTCGGCGGCGAGCGCGTCGAGCCGGGCCGGGGTGGCGTCGGTGGAGCCGTCGTCGACGAAGATCACCTCGAACTCTTCGGGAGGCAGGGACTGCCTCTGCAGCGAGGTGATGCAGTCCTCGATGTAGATCCCCGGGTTGTAGACGGGGATGATGACGCTGACCTTGACCGGCATCGGGTTTCCGGGCCCCTTCGGGTCGCTTGCCGTAGACGTCCTGTCTTACTGCGTGTTGCCCGATGCTAACCCGGTAGGCAATGCTGCCTCACCTTTCGAGACCTGGCCGTGATCATCTCCGTCGCCACGGCAACTGAGCTGCGCCGTCTGTCTGTTCGCGGTCAAGTCGGTTCCGGTGCGGAGCGGGCCGCTGCCCCTAGGCTGAGGGCGTGCGTCTGCTCCTCATGTCCGACACCCACCTGCCGAAGCGGGCCAGGGAACTGCCCGCGCCGCTGCTGGCCGAACTCCCGCACGCCGACGTCGTGTTCCACGCCGGCGACTGGGTCGACATGGCCACCCTCGACCTGCTGGAGAGCCGCTGCCGCAGGCTCGTCGCCGTGTACGGCAACAACGACGGACGGGAGCTGCGGGCCCGGCTGCCCGAGGTGGCGTACGCGGAACTGGGCGGGCTGCGCTTCGGGGCGATCCACGAGACGGGCCCCGCCCAGGGCCGGGAGAAACGCTGCGCCGCCCGCTTCCCCGACCTCGACGTGCTGGTCTTCGGCCACAGCCACATCCCCTGGGACACCACGGCCCCCACCGGCCTGCGTCTGCTCAACCCGGGCTCCCCGACGGACCGCCGCCGCCGGCCCCACTGCACCTACATGACCGCCACGGCCGCCGACGGCCGGCTCACCGATGTGGAACTGCGCCGCCTGCCGCCGCGCGCACCGCACTAGCCCGGGTCTGCCCCGACCGCGCCGGGAACGGCCGTGACATGATCGGTGTATGGGTCAGGACGAGGGATATCTCCTGGACAACCGGCAGGCCGAGGCCGGTACCCGCTTCGACGCGCTGGCGGCCCTCTTCGACGCCTCGACGTTCCGGCACTTCGAGACGGTCGGGATCGACGAGGGATGGCGGTGCTGGGAGGTCGGGGCCGGCGGGCCGAGCGTCGCCGCATGGCTCCGTGAACGCGTCGGGCCGCGCGGGCGCGTGCTCGCCACCGACATCGATGTCTCCTGGGCGGAGACCGCCGCCACCGGGGGAGTGGAAGTACTCCGCCACGACGTGGGCCGCGACGAGCCCCCGGCCGGGCCCTTCGACCTGGTCCACGCCCGTCTCGTCCTGGTCCATGTGGCCGAGCGCGATGCCGCGCTGCGCACCATGGTCCAGGTGCTGCGCCCCGGCGGGTGGCTGCTGGTCGAGGACGCCGACCCCGCGCTGCAACCGCTGATCTGCCCCGACGAGTACGGCCCCGAGCAGGAGCTGGCCAATCGGCTCCGCACCGGCTTCCGCCGGCTGCTGCAACAGCGTGGCGCCGACCTCTCCTACGGGCGCAGGCTGCCGCGCCTGCTGCGCGAGGCCGGTCTCGCCGACGTCGAGGCCGACGCGTACTTCCCGATCACCTCACCCGCGTGCGACGTCCTCGAGACGGCCACCGTCCAGCAGGTACGCGACAAACTCGTCGCCGAGGGCCTCGCCACGGACGAGGAGATCGAGCGGCACCTCGCCACCGTCGCGACCGGTCGCCTCGACCTCGCCACGTCCCCGATGATCTCGGCCTGGGGCCGCCGGCCGGCGTTCAGCCGGGCAGAGCCGACAGGTGGATGAGGATGCCGCACACCTCGTCCACGATCTCCCGTGCCTCCCTCTCGTCCTCGCAGTCGCCCAGCTCGCGTGCCGCCCCGCCGATCACGGTGGTCAGCACTCTCACCCGAACCCGGCCGACACGTCGCTTCTCGTCCACCTCCAGGAGCCGGGCGTTGCGCCGTACCCACGCGCGGTCCCACTGGCGGCGCAGCGCGTCGAAGCCGGCGGGGCCGTCGTCCTCCACGAGGAGCATGGCGAGGCGCCGGTTGTTGCAGGCACCCTCGAGGTAGGCCCTGGCTCCCGCGACGAAGAGGGCGACGGGATCGCTCACGCCGCGCTCACGCTCGGCGGCCAGCGTGGCCGCGGTCCGGCGCTCCTGCTCCTCCCGGAACTCCTCCCAGAGGGCGAGGTACAGGCCGTGCTTCCCGCCGTAGTGCTGGAAGAGGCTGCCCACCAGGATGCCGGAGCGTGCCGCGATCTCGGCGAGGCCGGCCTCGGCATAACCGCGCTCGGTGAACACCTCGAGCGCCGCGCTCAGCAGGGCGTGCCGGGCGGAGCCGTTCTGCTCGGCGTTCCCGTCCGGCAGGTGTGTCTTCGCCTCTCCGTCCGGGTGCTGACGTGGCGTCTGCGTCCCGGTCGTCTCCACGATGTGGCTCACTGGTGTTCTCCGTCTTCCTTGGCCCCGTCGCGGATGGCGAGGGCGACCAGCAGTTCCAGGAGGTCGGCGATCCGGCGCGGATTGCGCCCGGTGCGTTCCTCGATCCGGCGCAGCCGGTAGTGCGCCGTGTTGTGGTGCACCCGCAGCCGGTCGGCGGCCAGCCGCAGGTTGAGATCCGCCTCCGCGAAGGCCCGTATGGTGGCGGCCAGCGGGTCGCCACGTCTTCGGTCCTCTTCCAGCAGTGCGCGCACACGGGGATCGACGAGCTGGCGGGCGAGGTCGTCGGCGCGCAGCGCCAGGTAGTCGAAGGGGGACAGGCGCGGCAGTGCCGCCACCCCGCCCCCGCTCGGCACGAGGTCGAGGGCGGCCCGGGCCTCCCCGTAGACGCGCGCCAGTTCGCCGGCGCCCTGGGCGACGGTGCTGATGCCCATGGCGAGCATGGTTCCCTCCCGCGCGAGCCGCCGCTGCACGGCTTCGAAGTGAGCACAGATGTCCTCCGGGTGCATGCCGGTGCGCACCACGGGCACGGCCACCACCTCGCCGTGGCGGACGACGACCAGGGTTCGGCCGGCCCAGGGCCCGGCGACGCTGAGGGAAGCGCTGGTCGCGTAGCCGTGCTCGGCGGAGGTGAGGTCGCCGGTGCGGGTGTCGTCGACGCACACCGCCACGACCGCCATCATCGGCGAGTGCGGACCGATGCCGTACGCCTGGGCCGCGGCGAGCAGCGGGCCGCGCGTCGGTGCCGCGCCGGACAGGAGCTGGTCCAGGAGGTCCCGGCGCTCCCGGTCCGCGTCCGCGACCACGTGCTGCTCGTACTCGACATAGGCCTGCGCGGCATGGGTGCTGGCGTAGTCCACGTACCGCATCAGCGGCGTGACGAGTGACAGCGCGGCCTGCTGTGCCTCGGCGGAGGGGCCCGCGCAGTCCAGCAGCACGTCCCACAGCACCTGTCGGCCGACCCGGAAAGCGCTGATCCAGTCCTCCAGAGCGAACCCCGCGCGGGCCCTGCGCATGGCGGCCGCCCGGCTGAAGACCAGGTCCTCAGGGGCCATGTCGCGCTCGCCGGCCAGTGCGGCCAGCTGCATCCGGTAGTGCGTGAGCACCTGGTCCCGTACGTCGTCGAAGAACCGCTCGTCCTGCAGGGCGTACGACGGGATCTCCGTACGCATCACCGCGACGGCGGTCCGCGTGATCTCCTCGAGCCGGTCCTGCACGGCGTGCAGGATCCGGTGCCGCTCGCGGCTGAGCGGTTCGGAGAGTGCGGGGGCGCCCAGGGCGGGACCACGAGGCATGGCGCCGATAGTCGCTGCCCGCCTCGTGTCCCGTCAACAGGCCCGGGGGGCGAGCTGCCCGGGTGGTTGGGCGCGGCGCACAAGCCGGGGGCCGCGAAGTTGGGTGCTCGCACCCAATGTGCGCCCGGAAGGCCCCCACCTACTGTGACGCTCGCTCACCCCCCAGCACCTCGGAAGGGGCGTCACTCATGCTCGCGGTCGACGGTATCAGCGTGCGCTTCGGCGGGATCACGGCACTGGACGGTGTCGCGTTCACCGTCGAGCCGGGCACCGCCGTGGGGCTCATCGGACCGAACGGAGCCGGCAAGACCACCTTGTTCAACTGCCTCACCAGGCGCTGCACCCCTGATGCGGGGACGGTGCGGTTCGACGACGAGGACCTGCTCGCCCTCCCGCCGCACTCCGTGGCCGGGCGCGGTATCGCCCGCACCTTCCAGAACCTGGGGCTGTTCCCGCGGCTCACGGTCCGGGAGAACGTCATGGTCGGCGCCCACAGCCGGGGGCGCACCGGTCACCTCGCCGCGGCGCTCCGGCTGCCCCGCGTCCGGCGGGAGGAGGCGGAACTGCGGGACCGGGCGGACGACCTGCTGCACAGGCTGAGCCTGTCGGACGTTGCCGACCACCCCGCCTCCGGACTGCCGTTCGGCACCCTCAAACGCGTCGAACTCGCCCGGGCGCTCGCCGTGCGCCCCCGGCTGCTGTTGCTCGACGAACCCGTCAACGGACTCAGCCACGGCGAGGTCGACCGATTCGCGGATCTGGTCCGGACGGTGCGCGAGGACTTCGACCTGACGCTCGTGGTGGTCGAACACCACATGGGGTTCGTGATGGGCCTGTGCGACAAGGTGGTGTGTCTCGACTTCGGGCGCAAGATCGCCGAGGGCCCGCCGGAGGAGATCCAGCGCGATCCGGCGGTCATCGAGGCGTACCTGGGGGTGGCCGCGTGAGCGAGCCCACCACCGACCCCACCGAGGCCGGGGCGAGCGCGGAGCCGGACTTCCTGAAGGTGTCCGGCCTGCACGCCGGATACGGCCAGGCCCGCGTGCTCCAGGGCCTGGACTTCAACGTCGCACGCGGTGAGGTGTGCGCGATCCTCGGACCCAACGGCGCGGGCAAGACAACCACCCTGCGGGCCCTGTGCGGCATGGTCCGCGGCCAGGGCTCGGTGACCCTGAACGGGACGGAACTGCTGGGCCGGTCGCCCGAGCAGGCCGCCCGGCTCGGCGTGGCGCACGTGCCCGAGGGCCGGGGCACCTTCAACGACCTGACCGTCGAGGAGAACCTGCGCGTCGGCGCCCACCTGCACACCGGTGGCCGGCGGCGGGGCAGAGCCGAGCGCGCGGCCGTGGCGGTCGGCCTGGAACGGATCTACGACTACTTCCCCAAGCTGCGCCAGCGGTCCCGCCAGGCCGCGGGCAGCCTCAGCGGCGGCGAGCAGCAGATGCTCGCCATCGGCAGGGCGCTGATGCTGCGGCCCTCGCTGCTGCTCCTGGACGAGCCCTCGCTGGGGCTCGCTCCGCTGGTCACGCGCGAGCTGTTCGAGATCGTCCGTGCCGTGAACGAGGAGGAACGCACCACCGTGGTCGTCGTCGAACAGAACGCCCGACTCGCGCTGGATGTCGCGCACCGGGCCCACGTACTGGAGGCCGGCCGGCTGGTGCTGTCCGGACCGGCCGCCCGGATCCGCGAGGACGGGCAGGTCGCCGAGGTGTACCTCGGTGTCTCCGTCCGCTCGGCAGAGGGCGGGTGAGGGCCGTGACCGAAGTGCTCCAGCAAGTGGTGGAAGGGATCGGGTCCGGCGCGGTCTATGCCAGCCTGGCACTGGCCCTCGTGCTGATCCACCGGTTCACCGGGATCGTCAACTTCGCACAGGGCGAGCTCGCCATGATCTCCACGTATGTGGCGTGGCAGCTCGTGGCGTCCGGGATGCCGTTCTGGCTGGCGCTGCCCGTCACCCTGGCGGTGTCGTTCGCCGGCGGCATGCTGGTCGAACGGATCGTGATCCGTCCCGTGCGGAACTCGCCCGAGCTGACGACGGTCATCGTCACGGTCGGCCTGTTCATCTTCGTCAACGCCATGGCCGGTCTGATCTGGTCGTTCACCGTGAAGGACTTCCCGCAGCCGTTCCCCGACGGCGGGATCGACCTGGCCGGGGTGCGCCTGGACTGGTCGACGCTCGGGATCATCGTGGTGGTGGCCGTCGTGATGGGCCTGCTCTATCTGCTGTTCCAGCACACCTCCGCCGGCCTGGTGATGCGGGCGGCCGCGTGCAACCCCGCCTCCGCCCGGCTGTCGGGCATCCGGGTGGGCCGGGTGCTGATGCTCGGCTGGGGGCTGGCCGCGACGGTCGGTGCGGTGTCGGGTGTGCTCGTCGCCCCCGTGCTGTTCCTGGAGCCCAACATGATGGGCGGAGTGCTGATCTACGCGTTCGCCGCGGCCACCCTCGGAGGCTTCGACAGCCCGGTCGGCGCGGTCGTCGGCGGCCTGGTCGTGGGCGTCGCCGAGACGCTGGCCGGGGCGTACGTCGACGTGATCGGAGCCGATCTGAAGGTCGGCGTACCCCTGGTGATCATCCTGGCGGTGCTGCTGGTGCGGCCACAAGGCCTGTTCGGACGGGCGGCGGTGGAGCGCGCATGAGCACTTACCTCACCACACTCGGCACCGGCCGCGCCCGGCGCCTGCGGGCCGCGCTCACCGCGCTGCTCGCGGCAGCGGTCGCCGTCGGCGTACCGTTCTACTTCGCCCCCTTCCAGGTATTCCAGCTGACCATGGTGCTGCTGTACGCCGTGGCACTGGCCGGACTGAACCTGCTCGTCGGATTCGGCGGGCAGATCTCGCTCGGGCACGGGGCGTTCTTCGCGGCGGGGGCGTACACGGCGGCCGTCATGCTCGACCGGTACGACACCGGGCACCTGGCCACACTGCCGGCCGCGGCCGCCGGATGCTTCCTGCTGGGCCTCGGATTCGGAGTGCCCGCCCTACGTCTGCGCGGCCTGTACCTGGCTCTGGTCACCCTCTCGTTCGCGGTGTTCCTGCCACCGCTGCTCAAGCGGCTCGAGCCGCTCACCGGCGGCTCCATGGGACTGACCGTGGACAAGCTGCAGCCGCCCGCGTGGAGCGGGCTGGCCGAGGACCAGTGGATGTACCTCGTCGTCCTCGCCGTCACCGCGGTGGCCCTGCTGCTCGCCCGCAACCTCCTGCGGTCGCGGGCCGGCCGGGCACTGCTCGCCCTGCGGGACAACGAGAGCGCGGCGGAGGTCATGGGCGTACGGCTGTCCCTGCACAAGACCCTGGCCTTCGCCTGGAGCGCGATGTTCGCCGGTGTCGCAGGGTGTCTGTACACGTGGGTGATCGGCTTCGTCTCGCCCGACTCGTTCAGCTTCGTCCTGTCGATCACGCTGCTGGCCGGCCTCGTGGTCGGGGGCCTCGCCTCGCTGTACGGGCCGCTGCTCGGGGCGGCGTTCGTGATGTACGTGCCGAGCGTGGCCCAGGACCTCAGCGAGGCGGCGCCCGGTGTGGTGTTCGGCCTGCTGATCATCGCGGTGATGTTCGTGGCTCCGACGGGACTGGCCGGTCTCGCGGGCCGTCTCCTGGGCGCCGCCACTCGCCGCCTCACCCGCACCGTCCCCGTCGCCGACCGCCCGCCCGAGCCCGGGCCCTCCACGCCCCTCGCCGCGGATCCCGCACCTGTCGACGCCGAACCCGTGGGCGCACCGCCCCGCACGGAAAAGGAATGAATCACATGCGCAAGACGACTCCTCTGCGGGCGGCCGCGGCCGCGTCCGCCGCCCTGCTCCTCGCCACCGCCTGCAACAGCCAGCGCGGGCAGGACGACAAGGACGCCGCCGCCGACGGCGCGTGCCGGGGCCAGCAGACCACCGGCATCACCGACAAGACCATCAAGCTGGGCGGAATCTACCCGCTGTCGGGACCCGCCTCCGCGTACGGCACCATCGGCAACGGCGTGAACACCTACTTCAAGTACGTCAACGGCAAGGGCGGGATCAACGGCCGCACCGTGGAGTTCGTCGTCCGCGACGACGGCTACCAGCCGCCCAAGGCGGTCGAGGAGGCCCGCAGACTCGTCGAGCAGGAGAAGGTCTTCGCCGTGTTCCAGACCCTCGGCACCCCGTCCACGGCAGCCGTGTGGGACTACCTCAACAAGCGGAAGGTGCCGCAGCCCTTCGTCGCCACGGGCGCCTCCGTCTGGGGTACGGACGACAAGCACCCGTGGACCACCGGCTGGCAGCCCAACTACGTGTCCGAGGCACGGGTGTACGCGAAATACCTCAAGGAGGAGAAGCCGAAGGCCAAGGTCGCCGTCCTGTACCAGAACGACGACTTCGGCAAGGACCTGCTCGGCGGGTTCGAGGCGGCGCTCGCCGGCAGCGGCATCAAGGTGGTCGCCGAGGAGAGCTACGAGGTCACGGACCCCTCCGTCTCCGCGCAGATGACAAGTCTCGCCCGGTCCAAGGCGAACGTACTGCTCGACATCACCACGCCGAAGTTCGGCAGCCAGGCTCTCGCCGCCGATGCCAAGAACACCAAGTGGAACCCGCTGCACATCGTCAATGCCGTGTCCGCGTCCACCACCGTGCTCAAGCCGGTCGGATTCAAGAACGTCCAGGGCCTGGTTTCGGCGACGTACTTCAAGGACCCGGCCGACCCGCAGTGGGCCGACGACGCCGAGATGAAGACGTACAAGAACGCGCTGCGCGAGTACGCGCCCGACTCCGACCCGGCCAACCAGTTCAACGCCTACGGCTGGGCCGTCGCCTCCAGCCTGCACAAGGCCCTGGACGCGATGAAGTGCCCGACCAGGGAGGGGCTGCGGGACGCGGTGCGCGATCTGAAGGACGTCAAGGTGGACATGCTGCTGCCCGGCGTCACTCTCTCCACCGGGGCCGACGACGCCTTCCCGCTCGAGACGATGCAGCTGATGCGGTTCAAGGGCGAGCGGTGGCAACTGTTCGGCGAGCCGGTGGACACCCGCAAGGAGTTCGGTTCTCCGGAGAACTGAACCCGTCACCGTCGGCCGGTGCCTCCTCTAGAGTCGGCCCTATGACGGAGGCACCGGCCCTGGACCGTGGCGCGCGGTCCCGTGACGCGATACTGGACACCGCCGGCGAGCTGATGTCGCGCCACGGCTACGCCGCCACGTCCATCTCGATGATCTCCGCCGCATGCGGTCTGCCGGTCAGCTCGATCTACTGGCACTTCCGCAGCAAGGACGGGATCTACGTCGCGGTGCTGGAGCGCGCCAGGATCGCGCTGCTGGCGGCCCTGCCCCCGGCCGAGGTGCCGGGCGCCGACGTGGCGCAGCGTCTGGACACCTTTCTCGCAGACCTCGCGGGCGCGTTCCGGTGCCACCCGCGAGGTGTGAAGCTGCTGTTGGGGCTGGGCATGGTGCAGAAGGACGCCAGTGCGGCCGCTGTGGCCGAGGTGCGTCACTACCGGGACGCGCTGGTGGCCTGGGCCCGGGATTCCGTGAGCTCGGTCTTCGCACTGCGTGACCGCCCCGAGGTGGCGGACGAACTGGCGCGCTTCACCTTGAGGATGACGAGCGGAACCGCGGTGGCCCGTTGGTTCGAGCCGGACGCGGTCCTGGAGACCGAGCCGCTGCGCGTGGCCTTGCTGGCCTTGGCGACCCACCACGGCGTTCCCGTGCGCGGCGTCACGAACAGGGCTGGCCCGCACCCTGGGCGGTGAGCAGAGGCGGGTGCCGATGTCATCGCACCGCTCCTCGGGGCACGGGGGCGGGCTGCCAGAACGGGCAGTGGTGGTCGGCCGCGAATGAGGTGGTCGGGCCGACCCGGTCCGGTGCCAGCACCTGGATGCGGTCCCCGGTGGCCGTATAGGGCGGCCAGTGCGGAGTCCCGGGCGCGTTGGGGTCGCCGGTGGCCGCGAAGCGAGCCCAGTAGGCGGTCATCGTGGCGGACAGTCGCCGCTGGGCGAACGTCAGGGGTGCCAGCGCGTCCGTGGGGAAGAGATAGGCCAGTTCGGAGGCGTGGAAGGCACCCTGCGGGGTGTGCGGTGCCGGGATGAACGGCGGGGCCTGCGCGTCGGCGAACTCGTAGGCGTGGACGGGAGCACGGCTGCTGTACAGCCGGCTGTCGGCCCGTGCCGGGCAGGCGAACCGCTGGTCGGTGCCTACGGCGGAGTAGGCCAGGTTGGGGGACGCATACGCCGAGGCCGGGTATGCGTCCAGGACCGCGGCCGAGCGGCCGCCGTACTGGAGCCTGATGAGCGCGGCATAGGAGTCGGGGGTCAGAGGGCCGCCGCCGAGCAGATCCACGTACAGCGCGGTGAAGTAGCGGTACTCGTCATGGGTGCTGCCGCTCAGCGTCGGGACCGCGTTCACCCGCCCCTCGGCCCACGCCGCGTGCGGAGGCCGGGGGAGGACACGGGGACCGGTGTTCGGGGCCCACAGGGAGGCGGTCCCTGTCCCGGTGGCGCGGATGAGGTCGGTGGTGGGTACGGCACGCAGGCAGCCCGCCGCGGTCGCCGGGTCGGCGCAGCCGACCGAGGCCGCGAAGTCGCTTCCCTTCCGCTCGGCCGCGTCGAGCGTGAGGGGCGTCAGACCGCCGCCCCCTGCGCACGCTCCGCTCTGCTGGATCGCCCGGTGGAACAGGCCTTTCGCGGTCGGCGAGGCGATGTGGAGGCAGGTGTCCGCCGATCCGGCGGACTGGCCGCCGAGCGTCACCCGGCTCCGGTCGCCGCCGAAGGCGCCGACGTTGCGCCGCACCCAGTGCAACGCGGCCTGCTGGTCCATCAGGCCGTAGTCGCCGGACGCGTGGTCCGCGCTCTCGGCCGACAGGGCGGGGTGGGCCATGAACCCCAGTGCTCCGAGGCGGTAGTTGACCGTCACCACGACCACGCCCCGCGCGGCCAGTGCGGCACCGTCGTAGTCGCTGCCCGCGCCGTACGCGTTGGCGCCGCCGTGCAGCCACACCAGCACCGGCAGAGGCCGGCCGCTGCTGCGGGGCGGTGTCCAGACATTGAGGTACAGGCAGTCCTCCACGGTGCTGCCGGTGCGGTTGGACTCGCCGGGCAGGACGGGGCCGCCGTCGGGGAGCAGCGTCAGCGGTAACTGGGGGCAGGGGTGGGCCGGTGCGGTGGCGTTCCGTACGCCGGACCACCGCGTCGCGGGTCGTGGCGGGCGCCAGCGCAGCTCACGGGTCGGAGGGGCGGCGAACGGGATCCCGTGGAAGACCCGTCCGCCGTCACGGGCGGTCGCGCCCCGCACCCGGCCCTGGTCGGTGCGCACGACCAAGGAGTCGGGGCCGGAAGCGGCGCCGGCAGGGGACGGGGGAACGGTCAGGGACAGGAACAGGGCCGCGAAGGCGGCTGTGACGCGGGCCGGAGTGAAGCGCAGGCGCGGGGTCATGACGTGTGCTCGTAGGCGCCGATGTCGCAGGTGGCGCCCTGGGGGCGCGCGACGCCGCGCTGGTCGGTGGCCGGGCAGCCGTCGGCCGCGTCCAGGGCGGGGCTGCCGGGCAGCAGCGCGACGGTGTCGGTGGGGCCGCCGTTGTCCGCGAGCGGTCCGATCAGGGGCGTGCGGCTGGGCAGATCGCCCGCGGCGGTCAGTCGGCAACTGCCGTCGCCGTCGAGGTTGTGGCCCTGCGACGTGATGGTGGCGAAGGCCTTCTTGCAGTCGGCGGGCGCGCCGTCGACGGTGTTGTTCGCGATGACGGAGTTGCGCAGCGTCATGCGACCCAGGGGCAGATCGATGATGTCGGGGATCGGTGAGGGCAGGCTGTCGAGGTAGGCGGGGGCGATGTTGATCCCGCCCCCGCCATCGCTGGAACTGTTGCCGGTGATGGTCGAGTTGAGGATCTCCACCGGCCCCGTCCCCCTGATGTCGATGCCTCCGCCGTAACCGGCGAGGCTGCCGGGGCGGTCGCCGGGGTTCGTCACCCGGTTGTCCGCGATCGTCGAGTTGGTCACGGTGCCGGTGTCGTCGAACCTGATGCCGCCGGCCTCTCCCGCTGCGTTCCCGCTGACGGTGCTCTCGATCAGGTCGAGGTGGGAGTCCGGGACGTTGAAGATGCCGCCGCCGTAACCCGCGGAGTTCCCGGCCACGGTGACCCGTCGCAGCGTCATGTGATGTCCGTTGGCGATCGCGCCCCCACCGGTGTCGGTGATGGGCAGTTCGCGCTGTTTGGTCACCCCGCCGGTGATCGTCAGATCGGACAGCCGGCTGTCCGCCTGCATGCGGAAGGCCCGGTCCAGGCGGTTGGCGTCGATGACGGTGGTCCGTGCGCCGGCGCCCTTGATGGTGATGGGGGCGGCGACGTTCAGGTCGCCCGTGGTGGGGTCGGGGTTGTCGCCGATGATCAGCCGCGGGTCGGGCGGGATCGTCAGCCGGTAGTGGCCGGGAGGCAGCGTGATCGTACTGCCCGGCCGGGCGTTGGCGGCCATCACCGCGGCACGCAGGCTGCACGCGCCCGAGGCGGTGAGACACCGGCCGTCCGCCCCGTCGGCGTCGACCGCGTCGGACGTGGTGTCCACGGTGAACTCCGCGGGCCCGGAGGGCGCGGGAGCGGCGGCACGGGCGGCGGGATGTGCGGCGGTGGCGAGGAGGACGACGGCGATGGCGGCCGTGACGGCTGTGCACTTCATGTGGAACCCCTCTCGGCGAGGCATCCGGGCGTACCAGGACTCGGCTTCTGTGAGGACTTCGTGCTGGTGAGCGATGCGCGGCTCGTACGGGGAACGGCGTCGGCGCTTCCGGGGGCGCGCCTCGTGGGTACCGCCCGCGGTCTGGAGGGAGCGTTCCATTCAGACTGTCTCGTGTCCACCGACGGACCGGAAATGGCCGAATGGGGATGTCACCGCCACGGGGCGGGGAGCCGCACCGGCAGTGGCATACTGCTGGTCCGATGAGCGAACCGATCCAAGGGGCCGCACGCCCCGCGACCAGGCGTGATGAGCAGCGTGAGGCCTCCCGCCGCGGGCTCTTGAAGGCGGCGGTGGAGATCCTCGCGGAGGAGGGCTACCGCGGTCTGACGGTGAAGAAGGTCGGCGACCGTGCCGGAGTCAGCCGAGGCATGGTCAACTACCACTTCACCTCCAAAGCGGGGCTCGTGGAGGCCGTGGTCGCCGATATCCGCGAGACGTTCATCGACGTGCTCCGGGCCCGGCCCGGATACGCGCGGATGAGCGGGCTCGAAGCCGTACTGGCCAAGCTCGACCAGTTCTTCGCCCGTCTGGCCGAGCCCGAGCCGGGGCTACGGGGGCGTGCGTTGCTGGTGCTCCTCGTCGAGGCGGTCGGCAGCGCCGACGGGATCAAGGGCGTGATGGCCGAGCATCTCAGCCTCGTGCGGACCGGCGTCGAGGAGGACATCCGGCGGGGCATCGCGGACGGAAGCATCCGCCCGGACCTGGACGCGGTCGCGCAGGCGTTCCTGGTGGAGAGCATCGCTCGCGGCGTGCTCCTGCAGTATCAACTGGACTCGGCCCGCACCCGCCTGGCGGACATCGCACGGGCCGCCCACGAGACGCTGGTGCGCGGACTCGCATCGACGCGCGGAGAGGACTGAGCTCCCGGTCGCGCGTCATACGGCACTGAGCCCGCCGTCCACCACCAGACTCTGGCCCGTGATGTAGGAGGCGCGGTCGGAGAGCAGAAACGTGACGGCCTCCGCGACTTCCCATGCGGTGCCCTGGCGGCCCAGGGGAATGCGCTCGAACGAGGCTGTCCGGGACCCACGTCCGGCCGAGGCCTGCCGCCCCATGGGGGTGTCGATCAGGCCGGGCACGACCAGGTTGGCGCGGATCCGGCGAGCCCCTCCCTCCTTGGCGACATGGCGGGTGAGCCCGAACAGGCCGGCTTTGGAACTGTCGTATGCCGGCGAGTTCGTGGCGGCGCGCAGTCCCGCGAGGGACCCGATGAAGACGACGGCGCCTCCGTCGGCCAGCGCCGGAAGACCGTACTTGGCGGCCAGAAAGGGCGCGCGCAGATTCAGGGAGAGGACCTGGTCCCAGTCTTCGGGGGACGAGCCCTCCAGCCCGGTGCCGAGACCCACCCCCACGTTGACCACCAGCGCATCCAGCCCGCCCAGTCCGCGAACCGCCTCGGCGACCATGGCGGCCGACTGTCCGGCCTCCGTGGCGTCCCCCACCACCGTGACGCCCGACCTCCCCTCGCGGGCGACGAGTTCGGCGGTCGCGGCGGCGGCCGGCGCGGCCACGTCGGCGCACGCCACGTCGGCTCCCGCGCGGGCGGCGAGGACGGCGATCGCCCGGCCGTTGCCGACCGGCGCCCGCGGGTCGTCGTCGGGGCGGGTGCCCGCGCCGACCACCAGTACTCTGCGGCCGGTCAGGTGACGGGCCGTTTGCTCCAGGCGGCCCTCACCCATGGTCCCTTTCCCTCTCCGTGAAGCCGGTGCCGTCGAAACCGGGGTCCAGTTCCACACCGGTGGCGTTCAGGAAGAAGGCCACCATGTGGTACTGCCCCACCAGCATGGCGATCTCGATCAGTTCGGCGTCGCCGAAGTGCTCGGCCAGGGCCTCCCAGGTCGAGTCGGACATCGTCGCCGAGCGGTTCAGCTCGTCCGCCGCCCGGATCAGATGCCTCTGGAGGTCCGTCCAGCCGGGTGCTTCCGGGTCCTCGGTGACGCGGTCGATGTCCGCGTCCGTGACGCCCGCGGCCCTGGCCAGGGGGAGGTGCCGGCCCCACTCGTACCGGGCGCCGGTGTTCCACGCGGTGCGCAGGATCAGCAACTCGCGCAGCTCTTCCGGCAGTCGGCCCCTGAGGAGCAACTGGCCGCTGAAGGGCATGAACTGCTCGTAGAGATCGGGATGGCGTACGAGCGTGGTGAAGATGTTGGGGATCCGGTCCCCAGGGTCGTGGGGTGCGATGGCCAGCAGTTCCCGGGTCCGTGCGTCCCACTGTTCTTCGGGAAGCGGCATCAGCCGTGGACGGGTCTGCCGGGCGGCTTCGTCGCGCTGTGACATGGCGACCTCCAGTCTCCGAGGGGCTCACCCTAGGAGACTGGCTGAACGCTCAGCAAGTGAATGTGCAGGTATCAGGCCGTCGGGTCGAGAAGGATCTTGCGGACGCCGTGCGAGCGGCCCGCGAACAGTTCGTACGCCGCAGGGCCTTCGGAGAGGGCGAAGCGGTGGGAGACCACGACCTCGGGCTGGATCCGGCCGGCGCGGGTGAGGGCGATCAGGGCAGGGAGCTCGTAGTGCACCGAGCACAGCCCGATGGCGAACTCCAGTTCCTTGATCTGCGCCAGTCCCATGTGGAAGGGGAATGCCTTGTTCTGGCTGACCCCGATGACGCTGACCCGGCCGGCCTGTCGGACGGCCTTGAGGGCGAGCTGGAGGGTGGCGTCGGAGCCCACGGCCTCCACCACGGCGTCCGGCCCGCGGCCGGCGGTCATCTCCCGGATGGCCGACCGCGCGTCATCGCCCTCGACCGGCTCGACACCCAGGCCGGCGGCGAAGGCGCGGCGCTCCGCGACCAGGTCCACGCCCAGCACCCGTGCCGCGCCCATCGCGAAGGCGGACTGGGCGGCCATGAGTCCGACCGGGCCGAGGCCGATGACCAGGACGGTCTCACCGGGCTGGATACGGGCCCGGCGGCAGCCGTACCAGGCGGTGGGGGCGTTGTCCGTGAGGACGACGGCGGCTTCGTCGGAGATGTCCTCGGGCAAGCGCACCAGATTGACGTCGGCGTAGGGCACGGCCAGGACCTGGGCCTGGCTGCCCTGGAGCTGCGGGCTCACTCCGTAGCAGAGCTCCGTGCTCGACTTGGCGCGCTCGCACCGGGCGGTGAACCCGGCCGCGCACGACCGGCAGTCCGTGCAGCCGGCGGAGGCGGGCACCAGAACCCGGTCGCCGGGCTTGAACCGGGTGACCTGGCCGCCGGTGTCGACCACCACGCCGACGCACTCGTGTCCCGGTGTGTAGCCCAGTTCCGGGCTGAACCCGTTGCCGCCGTAGATGTGCAGGTCGCTGCCGCAGATGCCGGCCGCGGTCACTTGCACCACCGCGTCGGTGGGGCTGGTGACGACCGGGTCGGGGACATCCCCGTAGCGGATGTCGTGACGGCCGTGGTAGGTCAGTGCCTTCATCGGATCTCTCCCTCCCTTTCCCTTCCTCCCTTCGGCCCGGTCAGTCCGCGATCTTCAGCACCAGCTTGCCGCGGTTGTCACCACGGAACAGCCGCATCAGGGTTTCGGGGAACTCCGCGACCGAGCCGGACACCACGTCCTCCAGGGACTTCAGCCGGCCCTCCGCCCGCCACGTGGCCATCTGCGCGATGCCCTCGGCATACCGTTCGACGTAGTCGAACACCACGATGCCCGTCATGGAGGCGCGGTTCACCAGCAGCGACAGGTAATTGGCGGGGCCCTGCGGCTTGGTGCTGTTGTACTGGGAGATCGCACCGCACACGACGACGCGGGCACCGCGCGCCAGCCGCAGCAGCACGGCGTCCAGAACGTCTCCGCCGACGTTGTCGAAGTACACGTCGACGCCGTCGGGGGCGTGCTCACGCAGCGCCTTGCGGATGTCCTCGGTCTGGTAGTCGATCGCGGCGTCGAACCCGAACTCGTCGACCACCATCCGGCACTTGGCCTCGCCGCCGGCGATACCGATGACCCGGCAGCCCAGGATCTTGGCGATCTGCCCGACGACGCTGCCGACGGCCCCGGCCGCTCCGGAGACCACGACGGTCTGCCCGGGCCGGGGACGGCCGACCTCGATCAGGCCGAAGTAGGCCGTCAGACCCGACATGCCGAGCGTGCCGAGATACGTCGGCAAGGGGGCCGCCGCCGGGTCGACCTTGGTCACGTCGCGACCGTCGGACACGCAGTACTCCTGCACGCCGAACGAGCCCGACACATGGTCGCCGACCGCGAATCCGGAGTGCCGGGAGGCGATCACCCTTCCCACCGCCCCGGCTCGCATCACCTCGCCGATCTCCACCGGGCGGATGTAGGACCGGCCCGCGTTCATCCAGCCGCGCATCGCGGGGTCGATCGACAGACAGAGCACCTGCACCAGGAACTCACCGTCGTCCGGCTGCCCGGCGGGCTCCTCGACGTGCTCCCAGTCGGTGGGGCGAGGCTCTCCCACGGGGCGTGCGGCCAGGCGCACCTGGCGGTTGATCGTGCTCATCTCCGGCGGCTCCTTCGACGGTCGAACCGACATTCCCGAGTTACGTACCGGCTAGTCGGTATGGAGGGGGAGCGTACGGGTGCCGCGCTGTCCGAGACAAGAGGGGGCCGGTGCGATGTACGGCTCAGGCCGGCCCGGTCCACTCGCCGGGCAGTCCGCGGTCGCGGACAGAACGTGCGGTCGTGCCCCACCAGCGCCGTGCGTAGCGGCTCAGGACGGCTGCCTCGCTGAGCCCGGCGTTGCGGGCGACCTGGGTCAGGGGCAGATCGGACCCGATGAGCAGATCCGCGGCTCGTTCGCGACGGACGTCGTCGAGGACCGCAGCGAAGGTGGTGCCCGCCGCGGACAGGTGACGCTGCAGGCTCCTCGGCGACATGCCGAGTGTGCGTGCGGCGAAGGCCAGGGTGCTGGGGCTGGTGCCCAGTGACTGCTTCAGAAGTGTTCTGACACGCCTCGTCATCGCGCTGCCCGTGACGGAGGGCTGGGCCTCGAGGTAGGCGAGCGCCACCCGGCGGGTCAGCCGGTCGCCGCCCTGGACGGGTCGTCCGGGAAGATCACTCGCGGCACGGAGAAGGGCTTGCGGCTGGGCGAAGTTCACCTGACAGCCGAAGAGTTCCTCGTAGCGGGCGCGTGCGGCCACGGCATGATGCGGCAGTTCGACGGTCCGCAGGCCGTACGGCCCGTCGAGCAACGAGATCAGGACGTGGTGGAGGAAGAGCAGACCCATGTCGACGCTCTGCGGAGGCACCTGGGCGCCTGGTGGATAGCCGTACCGCACCGCGACCACCGCTCGATCGCCGTGCGGGTCGGGGCCCAGGGCCACGCGCAGGTTGCGGTCGTGCACGAACAGATACCGCGACGCGCATGCCAAGGCTTCGGCGACGGTCGCGGAGTTCTGCAGCGCAACGGCCAGAGGGCCGAGCATGCCGAGGTCCTGTTTGAGGGCGACCCGTAGCCCGAGGTCGGGGCAGTCGAGCCGGCGAGCGGCGGTTTCGAGGAGGACGGCCACGGTGGTGTCCTGCACCAGCAGCTCATCGTCGTCGAGCACGCCCGATGGGGCTCCGGCCGACTGGGCCAGGGCGTCGGCGTCTCCGCCGAGCTCCTCGATGGTCCGACGAACCCCTCGCAGCGCCGCTGAGCGCACCCAAGCCATGGCCTCCATGGTCCGGCCGTGGCGCGATCAGTCAACTCTGTGGCGTGATCGGTCAACGATGCACCCTCGCCGCGCGCCTACGTTGATCTCAGCCATCGGGCGCCCTGCTCGTTCAGCGCGGTGCCCACCGGTGATCCCCGACATGCCCGGGAGGCACGATGACGAACCGGACCGTCCTCGTCGAACAGCACGACAACGTCCTCGTGGCACGGCTCGACAGCCCACCCTCCGCGCTGATGACCCGCGAGATGGTCATGGAACTCGGAGCGTTGGTACGCCGCGCGGACGCGGATCCGACCGTGGGCGCGGTGGTGCTCACGGGCACCCACGCGTCCCGGTTCCTCGCTCACTTCGACGTACGGCTGATCTACGGAGGCGCGAAGCGGGCTCCCAAGTTGAGCGCCTCGATCATCCGCGCCGGGCTCCGGATCACCGGCGCGGCTCTCAAGGCCCCGGGCGGCAGCGCACTGCTCGCCCGCTCGCCGCTGGTGGGGCTCATGGCCTGGGAGCAGATGAAGGACGTCCTCCACGCCATCGAGACCTCGTCGGCCGTCTGGGTCGCTGCCCTGAACGGGGACACCGGTGGCGGGGGCTGCGAGCTGGCGCTGGCCTGCGACTACCGCTTCATGGCCGACGGGCACTTCGGCATCTCCCAGCCGGAGATCTTCCTCGGGTTCCCGCCCGGTTCCGGCGGCACCCAGCGGCTGGCACGGCTGCTGGGCGGACGCCGGGCACTGCAGATCTCTCTGGAGGGCACACCCATCAGCCCGACCGAAGCCCGTGAGATGGGCCTGGTGGACAGAGTCGTACCGCCCGACGCGCTGCTCCAGGAGACCATCGAGCACGCGGCCCGGCTGGGCCGACGGCCGAAAGCGGCGATCGGAGCCGTGAAACGAGCCGTCCGGGAGGGAGGCTCCCTTCCGCTCCGGGAAGGACTACGGTTCGAGGGCGCCGAATGGCTGGCGGCCACCACGACGACGGAGTCGCTGGAAGCCCAGCGCGCGTACCTGGCCCGCACAAAGGAGCTCGGTGACGTTGCCGGGCTGGACCCCACGACGCGCGAAGAGGCAGTGGCGCGCGGGCGGTTCGCCTGACGGCCGGCGGGCCCGCCGCGCTACTCCTGTCCCGGGACCGCCATCTCCCCGAGGAACGCCCAGTCGTCCTGCGGAATCGTCGCGTTCACGATGCGCGGCGTCTCCACCAGATGGGGCGGCAGCGTCTGCCGCGCGGCCTTGAAGTGCGCGGACTGCACATGTGCGGCCCCGGCCTCGTCGTCGCGGAAGGCCTCGACCAGGACGTACTCCGTCGGCTCGTCCACGCTGCGCGACCAGTCGAACCACAGACAGCCGGGCTCGGCGCGCGTCGCCCGGGTGAAGTCGGCGGTGATCTCGGGCCAGCGGTCGGCGTGCTCGGGACGGACTCGGAACTTGGCGGTGATGAAGATCATGGGATTCCCTTCGCTGATGTGGTCGGCGGGTGCCTGCGTTCCGCCGCCGGCGGGAAACAGGGGCCCTGGTGACACGATCGTACGAACCCGGCATGCACATGGAGGACCTTGCGCCGCTACGGGACCGTCCCGTCCGGCCTGACGTGACGAGCCGGTCCGGCCCGCAAGCCGTAGCTGTGGCGTGGAGGGCAGGGCGGATCCATCGTGGAGCAAGGAGCCCGATACGAGGTGGTGTCCGGGGTGGAAAAGCGGATGACAGTGCTCAGCGAGAGCCCGGACGATCCGTTCGCGATGCACCACGCCGCCTCGGCGGTGCTCGACGACCGGGGGACCGTGGTCGGCTGGAGCCGGCGCGCGGAGGAATTGCTCGGCCACCCGGAGTCCGCCGTGATCGGCCGTCCGGCCTTCGAGGTCCTGATCGACCCCGACGACCTGCCGGCCGCCAAGGACGCCGCGGCGACGTGCAGGAGAGACGGCGGCTGGTTCGGCGTACTGACGGTCCGGCATCGCAGCGGGCGGCTCGTGGAGATGGGGTTCCGGGCAGGTGCGCTGCTGCGCGGTGACCATGTCCGCGAATGGTTCCTCGTCGGGGCGCCCGCGGCGGAGGTCCTCGAGTGGCAGAGGGACCGCGCGGTTCTCGACGGATTGTTCCGCCGGTGCCCGATCGGTCTCGTCGTGCACAGCCCCGAGATGACTATTCTGCGGGTCAACAAGGCGATCGAACGGTTCACCGGGATCCCGGCCGTCGAGTTCCCGGGGATGCCCACGGGCGCCCTGCTGGTCTCCGAGGACGCGCGCAGGGCCGTGGAGCGGGTGCGCCAGGTGATGGAGAGCGGAAGATCGCTGGTCTCCACCGAGCAGTACGCCCGTCTGCAACGGGATCCGGCCCGCGCGCGGGCCGCGTCCGTCTCGGCCTTCCGACTGCAGGATCCCGCCGGCCGGGTCCTGGGAGTGGCCGAGACGGTGGAGGACATCACCGAGCGCCATCGGGCCCGACTTCGCCTGGCGCTCCTCGACCAGGTCGGCGCCCGCATCGGATCGACGCTCGACGTGCGACAGACGGCCTGTGAACTCGCGGATGTCATGGTCCCCCACCTGGCCGACCACGTGACCGTCGACCTGTCGCAGCCGGTGACGCGCGGCGAGGAGCCGGTTCAGTCACTGGCGGGTCCCGTCGCACGGGTCGCGGTCCGCGGCGTCGTGGGCCAGCGGCCCGACCTGCCGCACCCGGAAGGCGAGCCGGTGCACTTCGCGCCCGGCACACCACAGGCCAGATGCCTGGCGGACGGGCGCACCCTCATCGAACCCGTCCTCTCGCCCGACTGGTTCCTGGCGGAGCCGCACCGGGGCGAGCAGGCACCGGATCTCTCGGCTCATTCCCTGATCGTGGTGGCCCTGGCCGCGCGCGGCCAGGTACTGGGCGTGATGAGCCTGTGGCGATCGCGGCACCCCGAGCCGTTCGAGGCCGACGATCTCACGCTGGCCCAGGAACTCGCCTCGCGGGCCGCTGTCAGCATCGACAACGCTCGACGCTTCACCCAGCAGCAGCAGACCGCGTCCACCCTGCAACGCACCCTGCTGCCGAGGACCGTTCCGCACCAGCCGGCCCTCGAAGTGGCCCCACGCTACCTCCCGGCCAGTACGGCCCCCGGTCCCGGCGGTGACTGGTTCGACGTCATCCCGTTGTCCGGGGCCAGGGTCGCACTCGTGGTCGGCGACGCGGTGGGTCACGGACTGCACGCCGCTGCCACGATGGGCCGACTGCGTACCGCCGTGCACACCCTCGCCACCCTCGACCTCGAACCGGACGAGGTGCTCTCCCGCCTGGACGACCTGGTGAATCTCCTCGCCACCGAACAAGAGGCATCCGGCGAGCGACCCGCGGGGGAGCAGATCGTCGGCGCCAGTTGTCTGTACGCCGTCTACGACCCCGTCTCCCGGCAGTGCTCCGTGGCGAGGGCCGGTCATCCCCTACCGGTCGTGACCACACCGGACGGACAGGCAGACCTGCTCGACCTGCCCCCCGGCCCACCGCTCGGCCTGGGCGGTCTGCCGTTCGAAACGCGGGAGATCGAACTGGCCGAGGGCAGCCTGCTCACGCTCTACACCAACGGACTCATCGGCGAACGCCATCTGGACGTCGACACGGGCCTGCGACGGCTGTGCGCAGCGCTCACCCACCCGGCGGACCCCTTGGAGAAGACGTGCCAGGCGGTCGTCGGCTCCCTCGTGCCCGGGCAGCCCGCTGACGACATCGCCCTGCTCATCGCACGCACCCGGGTATTGCCACCGCAGAACGTCGCCTCCTGGGAACTGCCGGTGGGGCCGACCGCCCCGGCACAGGCCAGAACGCTCGCCACGACGCAACTCACGCAATGGGGACTGGAGCACCTGGCGTTCGCCACCGAACTGATCGCCAGTGAACTGGTCACCAACGCCTACCGCTACGCCAAGGGCCCCGTGACCTTGCGACTCATCCGTGAACGATGTCTCGTCTGCGAGGTCTCCGACGCCAGCCACACCTCACCGCACCTGCGTCGTGCCCGCACCACCGACGAGGGGGGACGCGGCATGTTCCTGGTGGCCCAGCTGACCGAGCGCTGGGGCACCCGCTACACCCGCGAGGGCAAGACCGTGTGGACCGAGCAGGCGCTGCTCGGGCTGTGAACGCCGGCGCGGTTCTCAGGAGGAGCGGAGCGGATGCACCGCTCCCTGCGTGGTGGTCAGCGGGGCGCCGCTGCCGCCCCAGCGCAGTGCGACGATCTCGGCGGCGACGGACACCGCCACCTCCTCGGGGGTACGGGCGCCGAGATCGAGGCCGACCGGTGAGCGCAGCCGGGACAGCTCGTGTTCCGTGAGCCCGGCCTCGGCCAGGCGCTCCGCCCGGTCGGCGTGGGTGCGGCGGCTGCCCATCGCCCCGATGTACGCGGCAGGCCGGCGCAGTGCCTCCTGGAGCAGCGGCACGTCGAACTTGGGGTCGTGGGTGAGGACGCAGATCACCGTGCGTGCGTCGGTGTCCGTGTCGCGCAGATAGCGGTGCGGCCACTGGGCGACCACCTCGACGCCCTCGGGGAAGCGCCGGGGCGTGGCGAAGACGGGGCGGGCGTCGCAGACGGTGACCCGGTAGCCGAGGAAGTCCCCGATGCGCGCCACGGCCGCGGCGTAGTCGATCGCGCCGAAGACCAGCATCCGCGGTGGCGGCGCGAAGGACTCCAGGAACACGCTGACGGAGTCCTCACGGCGCTGCCCCTGCGGCCCGTAGTGCCGTAGACCGGTGGCGCCCAGGGCGAGCTCGCCCCGGGCGTCGGCGGTGACGGCCGCGTCCAGGCCGCTCGCGCCGAGCGTGCCCGAGACCCGGTCCGGCCGGACGGCGAGCGTCGCCCCGCGCGGCGCCGGGCCGTCGGTCACGGTGGCGAGGATGACCGGCTCACCCGCGGCGACGGAGCCGGCGACCGCGCCGAAGGCGGGATCCCGCTCGGGCGTGACGGGCCGCACCAGCAGCGTGATCTCGCCGCCGCAGGTCAGCCCGACGGCGAAGGCGTCCTCGTCGCTGTAGCCGAAGGTCTCCAGACGCGCCTCGCCGCTCGCCACGACATCCCGCGCCAGCTCGAACACCGCACCCTCGACACAGCCCCCGGACACACTGCCCACGACCTCCTCGCCCGGGCCCACCGCCATCGCCGCACCCGGGTCGCGCGGCGCGCTGCGGCTGACCTCGACGACCGTCGCGAGGCCGAACGGGAGCCGGGCCGCATACCAGCGGCCCAGCGCCGGGAGGATGTCACGCACGCTCCGCTCCTTCCACGCGCCCACCGGGTACCCCGCCGGCGGTTAATTCCGTTGTGGCCCCTCGGGCCGGTCTGCTGCACTGCACGGGACAGCGACGTCACCGAGTCCGGAGGAGCAGCAGATGCGAACTGCGTTCATGTCCCCCCAGCCAGGAACGGACCTCTCTCCGAAGGACATGACGCTTCGTGCACGTGCTCAACCTTGGAATCCTCGCCCATGTCGACGCCGGTAAGACCAGCCTGACCGAGCGGTTGCTCCATTCGGCCGGGGTGATCGACGAGATCGGCAGCGTCGACGACGGGAACACCCGTACCGACACCCTCGCGCTGGAGCGGCAGCGCGGCATCACCATCAAGTCCGCGGTCGTCTCGTTCCCCCTCGACGGCGTGACGGTCAACCTGATCGACACCCCAGGCCACCCGGACTTCATCGCCGAGGTGGAGCGCGTGCTCGGTGTGCTGGACGGAGTCGTGCTCGTCGTCTCCGCCGTCGAAGGAGTGCAGGCGCAGACACGGGTGCTGATGCGGACGCTCCAGCGGCTGCGCATCCCGACCCTGCTCTTCGTCAACAAGATCGACCGGCGCGGCGCACGGTACGAGGAGGTGCTGCGGGCGATCTCGGCCCGGCTGACACCCGCGATCGTGCCGATGGGAACCGCCACCGGTCTCGGCACGCGCCGGGCTCGCTTCACGCCCGGTCCCGTCCCGGCGGCGCTCGACGTTCTCGCCGGCCACGACGACACGCTGCTGTCCGCGTACGTCGAGAACACCGTCACGGACTCCCTCGTGCGCACCTCCCTCGTCGCCCTGACCCGGGAGGCCCTGGTCCACCCCGTCTTCTTCGGCTCCGCCGCAACAGGCGCCGGTGTGGACGTGCTCCTGGCGGGCATCGAGGAACTGCTGCCCCCGGCCGACTCGGACGCGGACGGGCCGGTCTCCGGGACCGTGTTCAAGGTCGAGCGGGGCCCGGCGGGGGAGAAGGCCGCCTACGCCCGGCTGTTCTCCGGCACCCTGCGCACCCGCGACCGGATCCCGTTCGGAACGGACGGTGCCGAAGGCCGGATCACCGCGATCAGCGTCTTCGGGCAGGGCACGGACACCCGAGGCGACGCCGTCGTGGCCGGACAGATCGCCCGGCTCTGGGGGCTCGGCGACATCAGGATCGGCGACGCGATCGGCGAACCCCGCAAGGCCTACGAGCACTTCTTCGCCCCGCCCACCCTGGAGACCGTCGTCGTCCCGGGCCCGGACGTGAACAGCGGCGCACTGCACCTCGCGCTCACCCAACTCGCCGAACAGGACCCGCTGATCGGCCTGCGCCACGACGAACGGCGGCAGGAGACCTCCGTGTCCCTCTACGGCGAGGTGCAGAAGGAGGTCATCCAGGCCACCCTCGCCGAGGAGTACGGGCTCGGTGTCACCTTCCGCGAGACCACGCCCCTGTGCGTCGAACGGCTCGTCGGCACGGGGCAGGCCGTGGAGTTCAACAAGAAGGACGCCAACCCGTTCCTCGCGACCGTCGGCCTGCGCGTCGACCCCGCACCGGTCGGCTCGGGCGTCGGATTCCGGCTGGAGGTGGAGCTCGGCTCCATGCCGTACGCCTTCTTCAAGGCCGTCGAGGACACCGTGCGCGAGACTCTCGACCAGGGCCCGCACGGCTGGCAGATCCCCGACTGCACGGTCACCATGACCCACAGCGGCTACTCGCCCCGCCAGAGCCACGCCCACCAGGGCTTCGACAAGAGCATGTCGAGCACCGGCGCCGACTTCCGCGGTCTGACCCCGCTGGTGCTCGTCGAAGCGCTGCGGCGGGCCGGGACCCGGGTCCACGAGCCGATGCACCGCTTCCGTGTCGAAGCCCCTGCGGACACCCTCGGCGCGCTGCTGCCGGTGCTGGCCGCGCTCGGCGCCGTTCCGCGGACGACCGAGACCCGGGGCGCCGGATGCGTCCTTGCGGGCGCGGTGCCCGCGGCCCGGGTGCACGAGCTGGAGCAGCGGCTGCCCGGGCTCACCCGCGGCGAGGGCGAGCTGGAGAGCGTCTTCGACCACTACGCGCCCGTCACGCACGGCACGGTTCCGCGGCGCCCGCGCACCGACCACAACCCGCTGAACAGGAAGGAGTACTTGTTGAATGTGACACGAAGGATGGGCGGATGACGTGTGCGGGGCCGGCCGAGAGGGAACTTACTCCAGAGTCAGGGGTGTTGACGGTGTCCTGAAATGGCCGGACTGTAGTGGACATGCCAACTATTCGGGCACGTCTCCTGGTTGTCCTGGCTGTCCTCTTCGGCTCCCTGACGG
>NZ_JBHUQX010000076.1:0-27947 GCF_042674225.1 Streptomyces sp. NPDC056948 | reverse complement strand
GCCCTGAGCGGCTGGGCCAAGACGGGATGGCTGGTCTTCACCATCGTCCTGCCCTTCCTGGGCGTCTTCGTCTACGTCGTCGCCAGGGGCAAGGGCATGGGCAAGCGTGAACAGGACCACGTCAAGGCCAAGATGGACGAGACGGACCGCTACATCCGCGAGACCGTCGGCGCCACCGGCCCTCCCAGCGAGGCGGACCAGCTCGCCAAGCTGTCGCAGATCCGGGCCCGCGGCGACATCTCCGACGAGGAGTTCCGCCGGGCCAAGGAGAAGGTCCTCCACTCGTAACCGCACGCCCTGACGGGTGAGGCGCGGTGAGCGGCAGCGTGTGGGCGGGGGCGGCCGTGGCCGCCGTGACGGCGGGGTACGCCCTCTTCTCCCGGCGGCTGGCCACGACCGTCGTGTCGGCGCCGATGGTGTTCACCGGCTGCGGGATCGCCATCGGCCCGACCGGGCTCGGTCTGCTCGACCTGAAGCACGACGCGGGCCCCGTGCTCACCCTGGTCGAAGCCGCCCTGACGCTGGTCCTGTTCACCGACGCGATGTCCGTACGGGGACGGGATCTCCGTCTCGGCGGATTCCTCCCCGGCCGCCTGCTGGGGATCGGACTGCCGTTGACCATCGGGGCGGGCTGGCTGCTGGCGTGGCCCCTGCTGCCGGGGCTGACCCTGTGGGAACTGGCCCTGCTCGGTGCCGTTCTCGCGCCGACCGATGCCGCCCTCGGCAAGACAGCGGTCTCCGATCGGCGTGTCCCCCCGCTGGTGCGCGACGGCCTGAATGTCGAGTCCGGCCTCAACGACGGTATGGCGCTGCCCTTCTTCGTGGTCTTCCTCGCGGCTCTGCCCGGGACCATGGCCTCGGAGGAGGGAGCCGCCGGGGTGTTCTGGCGCGCGCTCGTGCTCAGTACCGCATGGGGCCTGGCCGTGGGAGGGCTCGGCGGGTGGCTGTTGCGCCGGTCGCGCGCGAGGGGCTGGATCGGTGGTGACTGGCGGCAGACCTTCGTCCTGGCCGTGGCCGTGGGCGCGTACGCGGTGGCCGTCGCCTTCGACGGGAGCGGCTTCATCGCGGCCTGGGTGGCCGGTTTCGCCTTCGGTGTGTCGCTGCGGCGGAGCGGACCGGTGAAGGCGCGGGCAGGGGCACCGGCTGAGGCACCGGCCGCCGTCGACGACTCCGCCGGTCTCACCGGGCATCTCGCCGATCTTCTCGCCTCGTTGAGCTTCCTGGTCTTCGGTGCCGTCCTGCTCGGGCCGACGCTGGACGACCTCGACTGGCGGATCGTCGTCTACGCCGTGCTGAGCCTCACCGTGGTCCGGATGCTGCCGGTCGCCCTCTCCCTGGCCAGGACCGGCCTGGCCCTTCCCACGGTCGCCTACATCGGGTGGTTCGGGCCGCGCGGGCTCGCCTCCGTCGTCTTCGGGCTTCTCCTGGTCGAGGAACACGTCCCGGGCGTTCAGCTCCTGGGCCGGGTGATCGCGGTCACCGTCATGCTCAGCATCCTCCTGCACGGCATGTCGGCCGTGGTCCTCGCGAAGCGGTACGGCGCCTGGTACCGGAGGGCCGCGGACCGGCGACCGCAACTGCGCGAGAACCTGCCCGGGGACGGAGTCCCCGGTGGGCGACCACCGGACTAGGTCCTTCGTGCCGGTTCACCAGGGCCCGAGGCCCGGCTCGCGCCGACCTGAGGAACGGACAGTCTGTCTGGAGCAGGCTCAGTCCCCGACGCACTTGGGGTACTTCGAGCCCCGGTTGCAGTCGTGGTAGTCGTACTTGCTGACCCTGAACTTCTTCTCGTCACCGGCCTTGGCCGGATCAACGACCAGGTAGAACTTCTTCCCGTCCTTGACCTTCTCGGTGACCTTGCCCTCGGGGCCCTTGTCGAAGTCCTGCGCGCATCCGGCGAGGGCGAGGACGCTGACTGCCACGAAAGCGGTGGCGAGGCGACGCATGTCGTGCTCCGATCATCTTGAAATCGCAGCTCAGTGTAGGGGTGGGCGCTCCGCGGTTCATGATCGAAAATGTTCCCGGGTGTGGATGCGGAAGGTCTGTGGAGGGCAGTGCGCGGAGTGCGGACAACTCCCTTTCCCCACGGCCGATCTGAGGTGTGGTCACCCCTGCGTCGGCTCGCCGCCCCGCTCCCCCTCGTCCCGGGCGTGAGCCACCGGCGCTGTCGTGGAGCGGGGGATCACATGCGTCGGCAGGACCAGATGGCGGCCGTGTTCTCCGTCGGAGTCGTCGATGAGCTTCAGGGCCAGTTCGCCGGCCTCGCGTCCCATGTCCGACGGTGACTGGGCGACCGTGGACAGGTCGAACCAGTCCGCCAGCGGCTGGTCGTCGAAGCCGAGGACGGAGATGCGCTCGGGTACGGCGATCCGCGTCTTGCGCAGGTTCCAGATGAGGGCGACGGCGACCTCGTCCTGTTCGGCGAAGACGGCGGTCGGCGGCTCGCGCAGGCTCAGCAGCGTGCCGAGCACCTCGGCGGCGGCGCGCTTGTCGCCGACCCGGGTGGAGACCACCAGGTCGTCGTCGAGCGGGACGCCCGCCTCGGTGAGCGCCTGCCGGTAGCCCAGCAGCCGTTCGTTGGAGCTGAAGGTGAAGCCGCTCGCGCCCTCGGTGTGGACGAACGCGATCCGGCGGTGGCCGAGGTTGAGCAGATGCCGGGTGCCGTGCAGGGCGCCGGCCACATCGTCGACGTAGACGCTCGGGCGGCCGTCGACGTGCTGGCTGACGTAGATGACCGGCATGCCGAGGTCGTCCAGCCGGGCCGTCTCCTCGTCGGTGAGGTCGAAGGAGAACACCAGGAGCGCGTCGGCGTTGCGGCGCGCCGGGAGGTGTTCGAAGAAGTCCGTGCGCTCGGCCAGGTCCGGGATCTCGTAGACGTTGAGCTGCAGGCCCGCCGCCCGTAGCAGCGGGGCCAGGCTGGACAGGGCGGATCCCATGAACCACGAGTTGAGTGTCGGGACCATCACCGCGACCGTCCCGGTCCGGCCCGTGACCAGGCTCGCGGCCTGCCGTGACACGGCGAAGTTCAGTTCGCGCGCGGCCTTCTCCACCCGGGCGCGCACCTCCGGCGACACCGTGGACAGGCCGCGCAGCGTGCGCGAGACGGTGGAGGTGGAGACCCCGGCCCGTTCGGCGACGTCGGCCATCGTGGGGTGCCGCTGAGCTGGAGGCATGAGCCGGACGTTAGCACAGGGATTCGCTCCGCTGACCGTGGTTGTGACAGCGCTTTCATGAGAGTGAAGCCAAAGCAGTCAGCCGATTACCCCTGCGTAACGCATTGACTTCGACAAAACACGCCCCTAGCTTGCAAGCGTTGTCCGAGCGGCCCTGAAGTGGTCTCCAAGAGATCCGCCATCAGCGTTCTGACCTGCATATTTTCTTCATTCATTCCATGACAACGCAGTCTCAGCAGCCATGACCCCGGTTCAGTGCGACCAGGAGAGACATGACGACCAGAACCACCAGAGCCACCGCGCTCGCCGCCACCGGGCTTCTCCTCAGCGCCTGCGGCAGCGGCTCCGGGCAGGCCGGGCCACCGTCGTTCGAAGGGCGCGGGCCCATCACGTACGTGGCCGGCAAGGACACCACGGGCACCGTCCAGCCGATGCTCGACCGCTGGAACAAGGCGCACCCGAAGGAGAAGGTCACCTTCATCCAGTTGCCGACCGACCCGGACGCGCAGCGCCAGCAGATGATCCAGAACGCGGAGACGAAGTCCGACGCCTACACGGTGCTGTCCCTCGACGCCGTGTGGACCTCGGAGTTCGCCGCCCACCGGTGGATCGACCCGCTGCCCGAGAAGCGGTTCCCGCTGGGCAGGATGCTGAAGCCGGTGGTGGAGACCTCCCGGTACCGCGGCGGTCTGTACGCGGTACCGGGCAGCTCGGACGGCGGCATGCTCTACTACCGCACCGACCTGCTGAAGAAGGCGGGTGTCGCCCGGCCGCCCACGACCTGGGCGCAGATGACCGCCGCCTGCGCCAAGGTGAAGAAGCTGCCCGAGGCGAAGAGCATGTCCTGCTACGCCGGGCAGTTCCAGAAGTACGAGGGCCTCACGGTGAACTTCGCCGAGGCCGTGAACTCCGCGGGCGGCACCGTCACCGACGCGAGCGGCAAGCCGGACGTCGACACCCCCGAGGCCAGGAAGGGCCTCGACTTCCTGGCCGGCTCCTTCAAGGACGGGACGATCCCGAAGAAGGCCATCACCTACCTGGAGGAGGACGGCCGCCAGGCCTTCCAGTCCGGCAAGCTCGTCTTCCTGCGCAACTGGCCGTACGCGTACTCGCTGGCCCAGAAGAGCGGCGTCAAGGGCAAGTTCGCCACCGCCCCCCTGCCCGGTCTGAACGGGCCCGGCTCCTCCAGCCTCGGCGGCCACAACATGGCCGTGTCCTCCTCCGCCGGGAACAAGGCGACGGCCCTGGACTTCATCAAGTTCATGAGCAGCGAGGAGAACACCAGGACCTTCCTCGAGGACGCCTCCGTCGCCCCGCCGTACGCCTCGCTCTACGACGACAAGGCGCTCATCGCCCAGTACCCGTATCTGCCGGTGCTCAAGGAGTCCATCCTGCGGGCCGTGCCGCGGCCCCGGGTGGTGCAGTACGGCGATGTGACCTCGGCGGTCCAGCAGGAGACGTACGCCGCCCTGACCGGGGAGAAGAGCAGCGCGCGGGCGTTGAAGGATCTGCAGAAGGCGCTGCGCAAGGCCGTGGCGCTGTGAGGGCCGGGGCCATGACCAGGACGGAGCCGCCGCCGGACCTGCGCACGGAAGAGAAGAGCAGCCCTCGGCGGGCGCCAAAGGCGGGCCGGGCGACCGCCGGTTCCGGGCGGCTGGCAGCGCTGCTGGTCTCACCGACGCTGCTGGTACTGACGATCGTCGTGCTCTACCCGACGCTCATGGCGCTGAAGGAGTCGCTGTACGGGCCGAAGGAGCTGGACCCGAGCACCGGATTCATCAGCGACACCGAGCCGTTCGTCGGGCTCCAGAACTACGTGGAGATCTTCGGCGAGGCCGGGGCGCGGTTCTGGAACGCCTTCTGGAACACCACGTTCTTCACCGTCGTCACGGTCGGCCTGGAGACGGTGGTCGGGGTGGCCATGGCGCTGATCATGCACAAGGCGTTCCGGGGCCGGGGCCTGGTGCGGGCCGGGATCCTGGTGCCCTGGGCGGTGCCGACGGCCATCTCCGGACTGCTGTGGCGGTGGATCTTCAACAGCGACGGCGTCGCCAACGCGCTGCTCGGGCAGCAGATCCTGTGGACCACCGAGGGCTTCCACGCCAAGGTCGCCGTCATCGTCGCCGAGGTGTGGAAGACGGCCCCCTTCATCGGGCTGCTGGTGCTGGCCGGCCTCCAGTTGATCCCGAAGGAGGTCTACGAGGCGGCCCGGATGGACGGGGCCCGGCCGGCGCGCCAGTTCTGGCACATCACCCTGCCGCTGGTGAAGCCCGCGCTGCTGGTGGCGGTGCTGTTCCGCTGCATGGACGCGCTGCGGATGTTCGATCTGCCCTACATCCTCGTCGGCGCGCAGAAGCACTCGGTGGAGACGCTGTCGATGCTCGCGCAGAACGAGGCGGCCAACGTCCGCTTCGGGCCTGCCTCCGCCTACGCGGTGATCCTCTTCCTGTATGTGTTCCTGATCGCGCTCGCCTTTGTGCGGCTGCTCGGCGCCGACCTCATCGGGGGCGACAGCAGGAGAAGGCGCCGTCGTACGGAGGTGGCGGCATGACGCTCACGGTCAAGTGGCGGCGGTGGCTGCCGTATCTGGGGATCGCCGCGGTGGTGGCCTACTGTCTGGCCCCGTTCTACTGGATGCTGGTCTCCAGCCTTCGGCGCACGAGCGACATCTTCGACACCTCGCTCGTGCCGGCTCCGCTGTCCTTCGAGAACTACCGGGCCGTGTTCGACCCCACGCAGGGGTTCGGGCGCGCGCTGCTCAACAGTCTGGTCGTCGCCGGGATCACGACCGCGGCGGCGCTGCTGCTCGCCACGTTCACCGCCTACGCGATGGCCCGGCTGGAGTTCCGCTTCAAGCGGCTGATCCTCACGCTGATCATCGCCACCTCGATGTTCCCGGTCGTCTCGATCGTGGTGCCGTTGCTGAAGCTGTTCACGGACATCGGGTGGATCAACACCTACCAGTCGATGATCGTGCCGAGCATGTCCTTCGCGCTGCCGCTGGCGGTGTGGAACCTGACCACGTTCTTCCGCCAGATGCCGGACGAGCTGGAGCACGCGGCGATGGTCGACGGCTGCACGCGCGGCCAGGCCTTCCGCAGGGTCATCGTGCCGCTGGCCGCGCCGGGCATCTTCACCACCGCGATCATCACCTTCATCTGCGCCTGGAACGAGTTCCTCATCGCCCTGTCGATGACCAACAAGCCCGGCATGCAGACCGCGACCGTCGCCATCTCCAAGTTCACCGGCGCCACGACCTACGAGACGCCGTTCGGCAGCCAGATGGCCGCCGGTGTCCTCGTCACGGTCCCGCTGGTGGTCATGGTGCTGCTCTTCCAGCGCCGTATCGTCGCCGGGCTCACCGCCGGCGCCGCGAAGTAGCCCACCCCGCCCGTAGTCCCGCCCCGCATCAGAAGGAGCCCCGTGTCCCCCACCGCACCCTGGTGGCGCAGTGCCGTCATCTACCAGGTCTACATCCGCAGCTTCGCCGACGGGAACGGCGACGGCGTCGGCGACATCGCCGGCCTGCGCTCCCGCCTGCCCTACCTGAAGTCCCTCGGCGTGGACGCCGTCTGGATCAACCCCTGGTACAAGTCGCCCATGGCCGACCACGGCTACGACGTCGCCGACTTCCGCGCCATCGACCCGCTGTTCGGCACCCTGGCCGACGCCGAGCGGTTCATCGAGGAGGCGCACGCGCACGGGATCCGTGTGATCCCCGACATCGTGCCCAACCACACCTCCGACCGGCACGCCTGGTTCCAGGCGGCCCTCGCCGCCGGACCGGGCAGCGCGGAACGCGAGCGCTACGTCTTCCGGCCCGGGCGCGGAGCCGACGGGGCTCAGCCGCCGAACGACTGGGTGTCCTGCTTCGGCGGCCCGGCCTGGACCCGGCTGCCCGACGGGGAGTGGTATCTGCACCTGTTCGCACCCGAGCAGCCCGACCTGAACTGGCAGCACCCCGAGGTGCGGGCCGAGTTCGAGTCCGTCCTGCGGTTCTGGTTCGGCCGGGGTGTGGACGGCTTCCGTATCGATGTCGCCCACGGTCTGATCAAGCATCCGGAGCTGCCCGACCTGCCGCCCCGCCGGGAGCCGGACGCCGGGCCGCCCTCGCGGCACGTGGACCATCCGCACTGGGACCGGGACGAGGTGCACGAGATATACCGCTCCTGGCGCAAGGTCGCCGACGAGTTCCCCGGCGACCGCTCCTTCGTCGCCGAGGCCTGGGCCGACACGCCTGAGCGGCTGGCGGCGTACGTCCGCAGGGACGGTCTGCACACCGCCTTCAACTTCGACTTCCTCATGTCGAGTTGGGACCCGAAGGACCTGCGCGCGGTCATCGACGACTCCCTCTCCATGCTCGGCGCGGTCGGCGCACCGGCCACCTGGGTCCTCTCCAACCACGACGTGACGCGCCACCCGAGCCGCTACGGCCGCCGTACCGCCAAGCGCTGGGTGGCCAACGAGAGCTACCGCCCGGAGGGCCCCCTGGACTTCGAGCTCGGCACCCGGCGGGCCCGGGCCGCCGCCCTGCTGATGCTCGCCCTGCCCGGCGGCGCCTACGTCTACCAGGGCGAGGAACTCGGCCTGCCCGAGGTCGAGGACCTGCCCGAGGACCTCCTCCAGGACCCGACCTGGGAACGCTCCGGCCACACCGACCGGGGCCGCGACGGCTGCCGCGTCCCGATCCCCTGGTCCGGGCGCACCGCTCCCTACGGATTCAGTCCCGACGGCGCCACGGCCGGGCCCTGGCTGCCCCAGCCCGCCCTGTGGGCCGAGCACACCGTCGAGAGCCAGACCGGCGACTCGACGTCCATGCTGGAGCTCTACCGTGCGGCGCTGCGCATCCGGCGCGACCATCCCGCCCTCGGCGACGGCTCGATGACCTGGCTGGACACACCGGCCGGGGTGCTGGCCTTCACCCGGGACCCGGGCTTCGTGTGCGTGGTCAACCTCTCCGCCGAGCCGTACGAGCTGCCCGGCCACTCCGGGCTCCTCCTGTCCAGCGGCCCGCTGGAGAACGGGCGGCTGGGGCCGGACCAGGCGGTGTGGCTGGCGGTGTAGGGGGCCGGCGAAAAGAGATGTCGACGGGCCCGAGCGGCAGCGGTCGTTCACCGACGCGGTGATCGCGTGCTCAGGCACGGCGGGCTGTTCCGGCTGTATCGCGAGCTGCGTTGACCTCAGCGTGCCGACCGGGCGCCCGCCCCGCTCAGGACGGCCAGGGGGTTGCGGAGGGTGTCCGTGCCCGGGACCGGGGCGGCGGGGTCGTCGCCGAGGGTGATGACGCGGTTGGTGGTGTCGACGTGGACCACGCTCGGGATCAGGGAGCGGGCCGCGGCGTCGTCGACCAGGGTGTAGCTGATGAGGATGACCGTGTCGCCGGGCTGCACGAGGTGGGCGGCGGCGCCGTTGATGCCGATGACGCCGCTGCCGCGCTCGCCCTCGATGACGTACGTCTCCAGACGGGCGCCGTTGGTGACGTCGACGATGTGGACCTGCTCGCCGGGGAGCAGGTCCGCGGCGTCCATGAGGTCGGCGTCAACGGTCACGGAGCCCACGTAGTGCAGGTCGGCCTGGGTGACGGTGGCGCGGTGGATCTTGGACTTGAACATGGTGCGCATCGGGTGCACTCCTTCGCGGTGTGGGAGGGGGGTGGGCGGCCACGCCCAGTTCGGCGGCGAACGACGTGGCGCGGTAGGCCCGTACGAGCCAGAGGCCCGGCAGGGCGGCGCTCAGCGTCATGAGGACGACCAGGACGCCGTGGGCGCCGACGGCCAGCAGCGGTCCGGCCAGCGCGGTGCCCACCGGGGTGGTGGCGTTCATGACCGTGCGCATCAGGATGAGCGTGCGGCCGCGCAGCTCCTCGGGGATGCGGGTCAGGCGCAGCGCCTGGGAGGAGACGGCCATCGGCGTGGACAGCAGGTTGCACAGCACCAGGCCGGCCAGCACCACCGGCAGGGACGGCACCAGCAGCAGGAGCAGCGAGCCGCCGGCGACGGCCTGGAGGATCCCGATCCGCAGCATCTGGCGGTCCGCGGGCGGCAGCATGCCGACGCACAGCGAGCCCACCAGGTTCGCCGCGCCGGACACCGCGAGGATCAGCCCGAGCAGGCCCGCGCCGCCGTCGAACCGGTCGTGCGCCAGCCAGGGTTCCAGGACGAGCAGCATGCCCATCGCCAGGTTGAACAGGCCGAAGCCCACGGTGATGGCGAGCAGCACCCCGTCCGCGCGCAACAGCGTCACCACCGGGCGCCAGCCGCTCGCGGGTGCCTCGCCGACGGGCTTCGCGCCTCGCCGGTACGGCAGCCGCAGGGCGAGGGCGGCCAGCGCGAGGGCGCCGTAGCTCACCGCGTCCACCAGCAGCACCCCGTCGGCGCCGGCCAGCGGGATCAGCGCGCCGCCGACGACGGGGCCGAGGATGCGGCCCACGCCGAGCGAGACCGACTCCAGGGCCGAGGCGCTGTGGAGCAGCCGCGGCGGCACCAGGTCGGGCAGCATCGCCGGGACCGCGCCCAGCGGCACGATCTTCAGCAGGCCGTACACGGCCGCCACGACATACAGGTGCCCCAGGGACACCGGGCCCAGGGCGGCGGCGGCCGGGACGCTCGCGACGGCCAGTCCGCGCAGCACCGAGTCGGCGACCAGCATCCGGCGCCGGTCGAACCGGTCGAGCAGGGGCCCGACGAGGGCCCCGCCGCCGATCACCGGTGCCGTGTAGCAGAGTCCGAGGAAGCCGAGGGCCGCCGCGTCGCCCTGCACGATCGCCATCCAGGACAGGGCCGTCCAGGTGGCCCCGTCACCGAGGTTGCTCAGCAGGGTGCCGGCCCACAGGCGGCGGTAGTCCCGCAGCCGCAGCGGGGCCAGGGCGTCCGACATGCCGGCGCGGGTGCGCTTCGTGCCGCCGCCGGTGTGCCTCATGCCACCGCCTCGCACTCCAGCCGGAAGCGGGCCGCCGCCTTCGCGATCGAGCTCTCCACCTGGGCGGTGCCCGAGCCGCGGAACCGGAAGCGGGCACCCACGTGCTCGTATCCGCCGGCCTCGGGCACGACGGTGCCCCGGTCCGGCACGACCTGCGCGTAGGGCCCGTCGTCACGCGGATCGAGCGGCTGCGCGGCCACGACCCGGCAGGGCGCCGGCACCGGCGTCCGGACGAGCAGCCAGCCCCCGGTGCGCCAGGACGCCGGAGCGGACAGCGCGGGTGTCCGGCCGAGCTGGACGTCGACCGCCGCCCTCATCAGGTCGATGCCGTGCACCTCACGCCACACGAACGGGATCTCCGCGCCCCCGACCCGGCACCCGGCCTCCAGGAACCGCAGCTCCGGTCGCCCGTCCGCATCCCGGCCGACGAAGACCTCCAGGTGGAACACCCAGGGCCGGTCACTGAGGGCGGCCGCGACGGAGGCGGTGAACTCGCCCAGGGCTGCGACGAGTTCGGGCTCGTCCTCCTCCACCGAACCGAGGACGACGCCGCCGCCGGCGGCGAAGTCCGCGCAGGTGTTGACGTACCGGGAGGCCCGCCACGGCCCGAGCGCGCCGCCGGTCCAGAGCCCGTCGACGTGGTAGATCGTGTCGCCGCAGAACTCCTGCACCAGCCGTGGCTCGTCCGGCAGCCCGTCGAGCGCGGACAGGCCGTCCGGCGAGTCGACGATCAGCACGCCCCGGCTGGCGGTGCCGCGCCGCGGCTTGACCACCACCGGCCAGCCGTGCGCCGCCGCGAACCGGGCTACGGCGGCGCGGTCCGGGGCGTCGGCGAAGGCGGGGGTGCGCGGTCCGGCCGCCGCGACCGCCTCGCACATCTGCAACTTGTCCCGGAACCGGGCCAGTTCGCCCGGGAGCTGCCCGGGGCAGCCGAGCCGGGCGCGCAGTTCGGCGGCGGTGTCGAGGTCGCCCTCGTTCAGGGCCACCACCCGGTCCACCGGGCCGAACAGCGCGGCCAGCGCCGTGGCGGCGGCGTGCGCCTGCTCGATGTCGTCGGTGGCGGGGATCTCGACGATCCCGGCGGCCGCCGGGGGCAGGGAGGGCCAGCCGAGGGGGTTGGTCACATAGGTGACCCGGTGTGCGCGGTGGTCGATGTAGTTCTCGTAGAGGGCGTGTTCGTCGCGCCAGCGGTGCAGGACGAGGACGTGCGGCCGGTCGGGGCCGGGGTGCGGTGCCGGGTGCTCGCTCATGGCGCGGTGACTCCGTCGGTCTCGATGCGGATGCCCTCGGCCACCCGGGCGCAGCGGTCCACCGCGTCGTCGGCGTCGCGGCCGGAGGAGATGACGTAGCCGGCGCTCGCGTGGGCGAGGGTGAGCAGCTCGGGGACCTGTTCGCCGGGGTTGAGGGCGACGGCCGCACCGGTCTCGTGGTCCTTGAGTTCGTCGAAGAACGGCAGGTAGAGGTCGTTGGCCACGCCCTCGGGGACGCGCTTGACGACGCCCGGCAGGCCTTCGTCGACGGTGACCGAGGTGACGGTGCCGGGGCGGGGCGTGAGATAGCGCAGGGCCGCGCCGCCCAGCGGGACCGGGGAGGTCTCGGGCAGCGGCTCGATGCCGAGCGGCACGGTCAGCAGCATCCGGGCCGGGTCCAGGCCGAAGGCGCGCCGGGCCAGTTCGGGGGCGCCGCAGCCGCCGAGGCGGGCGTGGGACTCCAGGACGCGGGGGCCGTCGGCGGTGAGCACGAACTCGCTGTAGGAGGGGCCCTCGGTCAGTCCGACGGCGTCCAGCAGCCGCACGGTCAGCTCGCGCAGCGCGGCCTCCTGCGGGGCGGCGATCCGGCTCGGGGCGCTGACCTCCCACTCCACGAACCGCTCGTTGATCCGGTACTCGGAGAATCCGAGGACGACGTGTCGGCCGCCGAGGGAGAAGGCGTCGGCGGCGACGACGGGGCCCTCCAGGTACTCCTCGCCGAGCGCGCTCGAACCGCCGCCCTGCTCGATGGTCTTGAAGGCGAGGGCCGCCTCGTGGGCGCTGGAGACCAGCAGGATGTGGCGGCTGGCCGCCCCGTCGACCGGTTTGACGACGGCCCGCCCGGTGCCGAGTTCCGTGAAGAAGTCGGCCGCGTCCCGCGGGCTGTGCAGCAGCCGGTGCCGGACCGGGCTGAGTCCGTGCTCGGCCAGCCGCTCGCGAGTCAGCCGCTTGTCCTTCAGGACGCGGGCGGTCTCCTCGCCGACGCCGGGCAGACCGAGGGCGGTCACCACCTGGCCGACGGCGACACCGGCGGGCTCCGAGGTGGTCAGCACCCGGTCGAAGGGGCGCTCCTCGTGCAGGGGCCGCAGCGCGGCCAGGATGGCGGGGCCGTCGTTGACGGGGGCGTGCACGACGCGTTCGCAGTGCCGGGCGATCGCGGGGTCGTAGCGGCCCTCCTCGTGGACGAGCACGACGTCGATGCCCAGCTCGCGGGCGCCGGCGATCGGGGCGGGTCGGCCGCCGACCATGGCGATGCGGTACGGGAGTGTCATGGGGTTCCTCGCTGTCGTGGGGACGTTCGCGTACGGAAGCCGGGCCGGTCTTCACGGAAGCCGGGGCTGGTATTCGCGGAATCCGGGCCGGCACTTCAGAACAGGCGCAGTTCCTCGGCGATCAGGCGTGCGGTGAGGTCGTGGCCCAGGTCCGTGAAGTGCGCGCGGTCCACGAAGAGCCAGTCGCGGGGCCCGGCGGCCTCGGCGAGCAGCGGGTTGAGGTCGAGGAAGTCCACGCCGATCTTGTTGCAGGCGAGTTCGAGCCCGTACGCGTACCGGCGGGCCGGCTCCATGGTGGCGATGTCGCCGTACAGCTCCCAGAAGTTGGAGCGCCGGTCGAGCTCGTCGAACAGGAGCTTCTCCTGGGGCGCGGGCTCCTCGCGGACCCAGCCGGCCAGCGGTTGCAGGACGAAGGTGATCCGGGCGTCGGTGCCGTGCGCGAGCGCCTGCCAGTTCTCCAGGTGCCGGGCGGTGAGTTCGACGGCGTGGTCGATGCGGTCCTCCAGCGGCCGCACCGGCTCCGCCGCCCGGGGCGCTTCCTTCTCCGCCCGGCCGAAGCGGGACGTACGGCCGCGGTGGCCGCGCCTGAGTCCTTCCATCTGCTCGAAGTACTCGCCGCAGTTGAAGAAGCCGCCGTGGTCGCCACGCTGCTCCTCGGGCAGCCGGGCCAGGGCGAGGTTGTTCAGGCCGGAGAACACCACGATGTCGCTGACCCGCGGCAGCAGATGGCGGTAGAGCGAGAACAGCAGGAACTCCTGGGCGGAGTTGTAGCTGCGGCCCGCGAAGTTCAGCCACGGCGCGGAGGGGGCGTGGGTGCTCCACAGGCGGGACGGCAGGGTCGCCGCGTCGCTGGTCGCGCCGATGCCGAACGCGGTGGAGCTGCCGGCGAACAGCCGCACGGGCGTGTCCGGCTGCTCCGCCACGGAGGCCCGCTCGCCGTCCGGCCCGCACGAGTAGCGGAAGCCCAGTTCGTCGGTGTTGACGGTGTCCGAGCCGTAGTGGGCGCGGTGGAAGTACATCAGGTACGGAAGCCAGCGGGTGCGGCCCCGGTCGTCGAAGTCGTCGTACCGCAGCATCTGCGGGGTGAGAGTCACCCGTTGCTCCGTCATGCCGTCCTCCCGGTGCTCAGGTCCCAAGCGGTTGCGGCGGTGACTCTTCCGTCGTCGCGGGCGCGCCGGAACCCTCACAAATGCGCGGCCGCACAGGCATGAAGGCACCCCGGTCGCGCTGCAGAACCCTGCACTGCACGCCTTTGACCCTTCCGGGCGCCCGGCCGCGCCAGCACAGTCGTCTGGGTCCAGCCCTTTGCGAACGACGACTTCGAGGAAGGCCAGGTATGACCAGGACCGCCGTGGTGACAGGAGCGAGCAGTGGGATCGGGGCCGCCGTGGCCCGGCGGCTGGCCAAGGAGGGGTACGCCACCGTGCTGGTGGCCCGGCGCGGTGAGCTGCTCGACCGGGTGGCCGGCGAGACGGGCGGCCGGGCCGTCGTGCTGGACGTCACCGACGCCGAGGCCGTACGCGCCTTCGCGGACACGCTCGCTGGCTGTGACGTGCTGGTGAACAACGCCGGCGGGGCGCTCGGCGCGGACGCCGTGGCCGCGGGTTCGCCCGCGCACTGGCAGCACATGTACTCCGTCAACGTGCTCGGCACGCTGCACCTCACGCAGGCGCTGCTGCCGCTGCTGCGGCAGGGCGGCGGCACGGTCGTGAACATCACGTCCACCGCGGCCCATGTCACCTATGAGGGCGGCGGCGGGTACAGCGCCGCGAAGCACGCCCAGCGCGCGCTCGGCGAGACGCTGCGGCTCGAACTGTGCGGGGAGCCGGTGCGGGTGGTGGAGGTGGCGCCGGGGATGGTGCACACCGAGGAGTTCGCCCTCAACCGCTTCCACGGCGACCAAGAGCGGGCGGCTGCCGTCTACGCGGACGTGGACCGGCCGCTGCGGGCCGAGGACATCGCCGAGTGCGTGTCCTTCGCCGTCGGGCTGCCGCCGCACGTGAACGTCGACCAGCTCGTCGTCCGACCGCTGGCGCAGGCGGCCCAGCACAAGACGCACCGCGGGCCGCTCTTCCAGAACTGACCCGTCACACCCCACGAGCCGTCACGAACCGAACGGAGAACCCCGTATGTCCGCCCTGCGCAGCGCCCTCGCCCGGTTCCTCACCACCCGGCTGTTCCGCTCCCGCAAGAGCAAGCAGCCGGATGCCTCGATCTATCCCATGTTCTGATCCGCCGCACTCGAAGGACAACGGGGAGGGAAGAACCGTGAACGGAACCGCGTCGCGCACCCTGTACGCCACCGCGGCGGACCCCGAGTGCGGGCCCCCGGGCACGCGCTTGCTGACCGCGATCCGCTCGGAGATCGAGGCAGCCTCGATGCGGCAGGAGCCGGACGCGCACGGCAAGACCGGGACGGCGGGCGCTGCGGAGCGGCCGGAGCCGGACGCACGCGGCGAGGCCCGGACGGCGACCGCTGCGGGATGCGAGTCGCCAGCCGGACGCGCCAAGGCCGAGGCGACGGCCACTGCGGAGCGAGAAGAGCCGGACGCACGTGCCGAGACCGAGGCAGCGGCCGCCGTGGAGCGACAAGAGTCGGATGGACGCGGCGAGACCAGGACGGCGGCCACCGCGGAGCGGGAAGAACCGGACGCGAGCGGCGAGACGGGGACGGCGGGCGCCGCGGAGCGGCCGGTGCCGGACGGACGCACCGAGGCCCGGACAGCAGCCGCCGTCGAGCGGGAGGAGCCGGACGCGAGCGGCGGGACCGGGGCGACGGCCACTGCGGCACCCGTCGTGCGTGCCGGTGCGGTTGTGGCGTCCGGACCCGGTCGGGAAGGCTCGGCCGTGCTTGTCGCGGGTGTCTCCGCGTGGTCGCGGCTCGCCGCCGAAAGGTTCCGAGCTCTCCTCGGTGGCTGCGGCTCCGACGGCAGTCGCGACGCGCTGGTGCGTCGGGCCGCCCTCGAGTGCGCCCCGCTGGCCCTGGTCGCCGGCGCCTGGCTGCAGGGGCTGAGCTCACCGGCCGGCGCGGAGGATCCCGCGCTGCTGCGCCTGCTGGCCCGCTACGCCGAGGACGTGGGCGTCGGCAGGCCCGCCGCCGGCCGGGGCAGCGCCTACCTGGCCCTGCTGCGCGCCCTGGAGGTCGCCGAGTACGCCTCCTCCGCACCGGGCCTCGCCCATGACCGGCGCATCCCCGACGACGCGTTCGCCCTGCCCGCCCGGCTCCTCACCATGAGCCGCGCACCGGAGGAGTTCCACGACGAACTCCTCGGCGCCGACGCCTGCCTGCGAGCGGTCGGGCTGCTCCCGCCACTCGCCCTGGTGCGCGAGGCGCGCCCGGGCGCGGAGTGGGGGCGGATCGATCTGACGGCGACGGGAGAGCACGCGGGCGATGTCGTCCAGGACCGGTTCGCCGCCGGTTTCCGGTGGGTCTTCGGCGCCCTGCGCGACTGGGTCGACGGGCTGTACGAGCGGCTCGACGATGCCCGGGACCCGGCGCACGACATGGCCGAGCTGCTGCGGCTGCGGGCGCGGGAAGCGGCCGTGTATCACCACGACTTCGCCCTGGAGGGGCGGCCGTTGGCCGACTGGCTGGCGCAGAGCCGTACCGATCCGGGGCCACTGCTCGGCGCCCTGGCCAGGAGCAGACTCGTACGCCCGGGCCGCAGCGCGGCCAGTCCCCTGGTCAACGGCCTGGTCGGGGAACGCGGGGCGATGTTCCGAGTGTTCGCGCCCGAGGAGCTGACCGTGATCCGCCGGTGGATCGACTCCCTTCCGGCGGACCACGCCACCGGCGGGGCCCCGACCCGGGCCCGGCGCCCCGGCCCGACGCCCGAGCTGCCGGCCTGGCGGTCGCCCGGGGACGAACAGGGCCGGGAGCCGAAGGACCTGCGCGAGGCGTACCGGCTGCTGGGGACCCGGACCGACACCCCGGCGTTGAGCGACTGGGCGGCCCGCTACGCGCGGGACTGGCTGGACCGGGCCCGCCGCAGCGTGGACGGAGGCGCCTACCGCCTGCCGGACACCTGGCCCGACGAGGGTCTGCGGCCCTGGCTGTCGGAGCAGCACGAGCGGCACGCGGAGGAGTTCACCGCAGGACAGGACGCGCCGCTGCCGTCCCGCGAAGTGCTGGTGGAGTCGACCGTCCAGCTCGCCCCGCTCACCATGATCGACGGTGCCTGGCTGCACGGCTTCACCGACTACGCACTCGCCGCCGCCGAGCCCGGGTTCGCGCTCTTCGAGACGTACTGGGACGAGCTCGGCAATGGCGAGCCCGGCCTCAACCACCCCCGTATCTACCGGGAGTTGCTGGCCGAGATGGGCGCCGAACCGCCGCCCGGCGGCTCCGCGGAGTTCGCGGCCTGGCCGCGCTTCGCCGAGGAGTCCTTCGCACTGCCCGTGTTCTGGCTGGCCGTGGGCCGCTTCCCGCGCACGCTCCAGCCCGAGATCCTGGGCCTGAACCTCGCCATGGAGCTGTCCGGCGTAGGAGGCTCCTACCGCCGGGCCCGGCTGGCGCTGCGCCGGCACGGCTTCAGCACCCGCTTCGTGGACATCCACAACACCATCGACAACGTCGCCGGCGGCCATGCCGCCTGGGCCTGCGACGCCGTCGACAGTCATCTCGCCGCCCTTCCGGGCGGCCGGTCCGGTGCCCGCGAGGCCGCCTGGGCCCGGGTCCGTTCCGGTTTCCGCTCGCTGTCCCTCGACCCCGGCAGGGCCGGCTCCCCGGCCCGCCGTCTGGTCCGCCGATGGAGGAGAACCGCACATGCCTGACCTGGTGCTGGGCATATCCGCCTTCTACCACGACAGCGCGGCCGCCCTGGTCGCCGACGGCAGGCCTGTCGCGGCGGCGCAGGAGGAGCGGTTCAGCCGCCGCCGTCACGATCCGTCCTTCCCGGCGCGCGCCGTGGAGTACTGCCTGCGCGAGGCCGGGGCCGGACTGGAGGACGTCTCCGCCGTCGCCTACTACGAGGATCCCGCGCTGAAGTTCCGCCGGGTGCTGGACAGTTACCTGCGGGCCGCCCCTTTCGGCTTCACCGCCTTCGCCGACGGACTGCCCCGCTGGCTCACCCGCAAGCGCCGGGCCGCCGACGTGGTGGCCGAGGAACTGGCCGCCCTGGGGCGTGGCCGGGTCCCCGAGATCCGGGTGCTGCGCCACCACCGCTCGCACGCCGCGTCCGCGTTCCTGCCGAGCCCGTACGAGTCGGCCGCCGTGCTGTGCGTCGACGGTGTCGGGGAATGGGCCACCACCAGTCTGTGGCACGGGCGGGGCGCCCGGCTGACGAACCTGGCCGAGCTGCGCTTCCCGCACTCCCTGGGCCTGCTGTACTCGGCGTTCACGTACTACTGCGGCTTCAAGGTCGACTCCGGCGAGTACAAGCTGATGGGGCTCGCCCCCTACGGCAGGCCCCGGTACGCGGACGTGATCAGGGAGAAGCTGATCGACGTCAGGCCGGACGGGTCCTTCCGGCTCGACATGCGGTACTTCGACTTCCTGCGCGGGCAGCGGATGACCGGGCCCGCCTTCGACCGGCTCTTCGGCGGCCCCCGGCGCACTCCTGAAGGGCCGCTGACCCAACGGGAGTTCGATCTGGCGGCCTCGGTGCAGCAGGTCACCGAGGAGGTCATGATCGCCCTGGCCCGCACGGCCCGGGAGCGCACCGGCGAGCGCCGGCTGTGCCTGGCCGGCGGGGTGGCCCTGAACTGTGTGGCGAACGGGAAGCTGATCGAGGCGGGCGTCTTCGACGAGGTGTGGGTGCAGCCCGCCGCCGGGGACGCCGGGGGCGCGCTCGGCGCCGCCCTGAGCGTGGCCCACGAGCGCGGGGCGCCGCGCGCCCACCTGGGCAGCGGACGAGACGCGATGTCCGGTTCCCTGCTCGGGCCGGCCCACGACGACGAGGAGATCGCCGCGTATCTCGACGGCCGGGGCGTGCCGTACACCCGGCTGGATCCGGACGCGCTGGCGGACCGGGTGGCCAAGGAGCTGTCGTCGGGGAAGATCGTCGGCTGGTTCCAGGGCCGGTCGGAGTTCGGGCCGCGGGCCCTCGGCGCCCGCTCGATCCTGGGCGATCCGCGCGATCCGCGGATGCGGTCCGCCATGAACCTCAAGATCAAGTTCCGGGAGTCGTTCCGCCCGTTCGCGCCCGCCGTGCTCGACGAGGACGCCGGGGAGTACTTCGACGTGCGCCAGGAAAGCCCGTACATGCTGGTCGTCAGCCAGGTCGCGGGCGGGCAGCGGATCGAGGTGCCGGCGGGGGACTCCCGGGTAACGGGGCTCGACCTGCTGAAGGTGGCGCGGTCGAGGATCCCGGCGGTGACCCACGTCGACTCCTCCGCCCGGGTGCAGACGGTGTCCGCCGACCGCAACGCGCCCTTCCACCGGCTGCTGACCAGCTTCAAGGCCGAGACCGGCTGCCCGGTCCTGGTGAACACGTCCTTCAACGTGCGGGGCGAGCCGATCGTCGACTCCCCGCACGACGCCTACACCTGCTTCATGCGCACGGACATCGATCTCCTCGCCCTCGGCGGCTTCCTCCTGGACAAGTCGGAGCAGCCCGACTGGCGGGAGCAGGGCGACTGGCGCGAGGCGATCCCGCTCGACTGAGCGCACCACTTTCTTCTCCGTATCCCGACACCGAGGAGCACCACACCATGCTCAGACTTGCCCTGTTTGTTCTCTATCTTCTGGTTGTCACGCCCGTGGGGCTGGCGGTACGGACCGTCCGGGGCCCGCTCGCCCGGCTCGGGCAGCGGCAGCCTGCGAGCTACTGGGTGCAGCCGTGAGCGCCGGGCCGGAGATCGTGCGCCACGCCCTCGACGACGGCGTCCGGGACGTCCTCGCCAAGGAGCTGGACGACCGGCTCGCCGACGCCCATCCCCTCGACCCCGACACCGAGGGGGCGATCCTCGCGACCATCGGGGCGTCGGCGCTGCGCCAGCATCTGCCGGGCGAACTCGTCGCGGAGCTGGGCGCGTTCCGTGACCGGCAGGGCGGCGTCCTGGTCCTGGAGAACCTGCCCCGCCGCGACGCCCCGCGCACTCCAATCGGCGGCTTCACCCCCGAGGCCGCGCTCGCCCCCCTCAACGCGCTGCACCTGGGCCTCGTCCAGTTGCTCGGCGCCACACCGTTCGCGGTGCCGTACGAGAACCGCGGCCGGCTGATGCGCAACGTGGTGCCCCATCCGGCCTCCGCCGGAACCACCAGCTCCTGGGGGTCCGACGCCGAGTTCTTCTGGCACACGGACAATCCGCACCTGCCGTTCGGCGAGCCGGGCCGGGACCCGCGCCCGTACGTCCCGCGCCATCTGGCCTTCCACGCCGTCCGCAACGACGAGCGGGTCCCCACCGACGTGGTGGGCGTCGGCGCCGTGCTCGCCCGGCTCTCGCCCGGTGCCCGGGAGGCGCTGGCCCGGCCCGAGTTCGAGATCCGCGCCCCCGCCTCCATCAAGCTCGGAGCGCCGCCGCCGCTGCGCGGAGCCGTCCTGGAACACGGCGCCACCGCCCCGCGGCTGCGCTACGACCACGGCAGCACCCGCGGCCTGACCGCCCGGGCGGCCGCCGCCCTCGACGAACTCGCCGCGGCCCTGCGCACGGTGCGCGCCGAGCGAATCGTGCTGCGGCCCGGTGACTTCCTCTTCTTCGACAACTACCGCGTACTGCACCGGCGCCGGTCCTTCACTCCCCACCCGGCGCCCGGCGCGCGCTGGCTGCGCCGCTGCTACGCGAGCTGACCAACGCCCCCAGTCGCCCCCAGATCCCCAGACCCCAGTCCACCCACCGCACCCACGAACCGACGGGAGACCCGAGTTGTCCGGCACGCCCCACACACACCAGACGCCGACCCCGACCCACCGAGTAGCGGTCGTCGGCGGCCGTCCCGCGCCCATCGCCGGTGCCCGCGAGCTGGGCATCGACGTGGTGCTCGTGCACGAGGAGGGGGCCTACGACCCCGCCATCGCCGAGCACTGCGAGCGCATCGTGCACGCCCCGATCGCCGACGGCCCCGCGCTCCTCGACGTCCTGCTGCCGCTGCACCGGGAGCGGCCCTTCGACCGGGTCCTGACCACCACCGAACCCGCCGCCGAGTCCACCGGGTTCGTGGTCGACGCCCTCGGCCTGCCGGGCGTCGGGGAGGAGACCGCCCGGGCCCTGAAGGACAAGGCCCTGACCCGGGAGCTGCTCGACAAGCACGGGCTGAGCCCGGTGCGCCACCGGGTGGTGCGCGACGCGGAGGAAGCCGCCGCGTTCCAGCGGGAGGTGGCCGGCCGGATCGTGCTCAAGCCGGTGGACGGCGTCGCGAGCCTGCACATCCACCCGGCCGCCGGTCCCGAGGAGGCGGCACGGGCCTGGCACGCCCTGGCCGCGGCCGGCTTCGACGCCCCGCTCGCCGAGGAGTACCTGGACGGGCCCGTCGTCAGCGTGGACTCCTTCTCCTACGACGGCCGGCACGTGCCGATCGGCTACTCCGAGTACCGGATGAACGAGCGGTACGTCGAGTGGGAGGTCAGCACCCCCAGCCCGGCCGCCGCCGCGCATCTCGACGAACTGCGCGCCCTGACCGTGCGGTTGCTGGACGCGGTGGGGCTCACCGAGGGCCCCTCGCACAGCGAGTTCGTGCTGACCCCGGACGGACCCCGGGTGCTCGAGTCGCACGCCCGGCTGGCCGGAAGCGGTGCGCCGGAGCTGGTGCGGCGGGCCTTCGGGGCGGACCTGAACCGCTGGTTCCTGACGGTGCCGCTGGGCATCGACCCGCTGCCCGCGGCCTCCCCCGAGCCCATCGGCGGAGCGGCCGTGCGCTTCTTCACCCCCGGCCCGGGCCGTCTGCGGTCCGTCGTGGTCGACCCCGGCGTGCCCGGTGTCGTGCGCAGGGTCCCGGCCGGTGAGACGCCCCTGGTCTTCCTGCCGTACCTCGACGACTTCCGGGACGAGCAGGCGGCCGCGGTCGTCGCCAAGGGCCCGGGCGACGTGGTGCCCGAGCTGCTCACCGTGGCGGACTGCACCTCGGGGTACGCCATCGCCTCCGGGGCCTCCCGCGAGGAGGCGGTTCAGCGCTGCGAACGGATCAACGACGCCATCGACTTCCGGACCGAGTAAGCGCAACCCCTACCGAGGAGACCCGAGTTGGACACGACTCAGAACACCGTCAGCGCGGCCACCCTGCTGCAGAGCGCCCGCAGCGCCGTGGAACAGAGCTACCCCCTGGACGACTCGCTGGCCCGGGCCGCGCTGCATCTCATCGAGTGCGCCACGGACGTCGTGGTGCGCCTGCCGGAGCGCGATCTGGACTCCGCCCGTGACGTACTGGGCCTGGCCCGGGCCGCGGTGGTGACGGCGACCGTCGCGGTGCGCGAGATCCATGACCGGGACCGGGACGAGCAGGTCATCGCCCCGGCCGGGCCCGGAAGGGTGGTGTGCGGACTCGACCGGTAGTGCGGAGCGCCTAATTCCATACGCAGAGCCCCGTCGCCGGGCAGCGGTTTCCAGCCGCCGGCGACGGGGCTCTTCCGCGTATGCCGGACGGGTGCCTGCACTGGATTCTCACCTGCGCACTGCACAAGTGTGACCTTATTGCGGAGCCGGTGCGACCGAAGAATGGACATTGCGAGCGGGGGAGCCGCTCAAAAAACCGGAAGAGAAAGAGGAACGAAATGCTCCGCACGATCTCCCTTCACCTGGCCGCCACCTCCCGTGCCCGCGGTCTGCGCACCGCACTCACCGCCGTCGCCGCCGCCGGTTTCCTCGCCGCCGCCGTCCCCGCCGTCGCCGCCCAGGCCGGCACTCCCGCCACCACGACGGTCGTGGCGGGCGAGTCGCCCGACGACCACGGCTGGGACTGACCCCCACGTCAGCCAGCCACGCGACACCAAGCCAGGTCAACGGAGGGAAAAAGCAATGACGATCAGCCCGGCGATCGAGACCGCGACCGACGAGAGCACGGTCTTCGGCCCCGAGATCGAACTGCGCAGCGAGCTCACCGTCGAACTCGTCGACCACACCGCGTCCGACATCGGCGTCGTCCGTGCGGCGCGCGTATCGACGGCCGGTGAGGACGCGCACCGCGAGGAACGCGGCGACGAATACATAGGCGGCCTCATCCGCTATCTTATGCGCAGCCGCCATGGAAGCCCTTTCGAGCACAACTCCATGACTTTCCTGGTGCACGCGCCGATTTTCACGATCCGGCACATGATGCGGCACCGAATGTGGTCCTTCAACGAAGAAAGCGCTCGTTACAAGGACCTGAAGAGCGTTTTTTACGTACCGGACCGCGAGCGCGCCCTGAAGCAGATCGGCAAGCCCGGCCACTACCAGTACGTGCCGGGCGACGAGCAGGACTACGAGCTGGTGAGCACGGCCACGAGTGAGGCTTACCGCGCCGCGTTCCGCGAGTACCAGAGGATGCTCGACGCCGGCATCGCCCGCGAACTGGCCCGTGTGGTCCTGCCGGTGGCGACGTACTCCACCGTCTACGCCACCTGCAACGCCCGCTCGCTGATGCACTTCCTGGGCCTGCGCACCAACCGCGCCGACGCCGCGTACATCTCGCACCCGCAGCGTGAGATCGAGGTCGTGGCCGAGCAGATGGAGGAGCAGTTCGCCCGTCTGATGCCGCTGACGCACGAGGCGTTCGAGAAGTTCGGCCGGGTCAGCCCCTGACCCGAAGGGGGTCCCTGCCATGCGTATCACCGTCTACGCGGGATCGGCGCTGGGCAACCGGCCGGTCTACCGGGAAGCGGCGGCCGTGTTCGCCAAGGAACTCGTCGCCGCGGGCCACGAGATCGTCTACGGCGGCGGAGCGGCGGGCCTCATGGGCGTCGTCGCCGACTCCGCCCTGGCGGCCGGCGGCCGGGTCACCGGCGTCATGCCGACCCATCTCGTCGACGCCGAGGTCGCCCACCGCGGCCTGACCGAACTGCATGTCGTCGACACCATGCACCAGCGCAAGCAGCTCATGGCCGATCTGGCGGACGCGTTCGTCGCGCTGCCGGGCGGGGTGGGCACCGCCGAGGAGATCCTCGAGGTGTGGGCCTGGCTGGTGCTCGGCACCCACCAGAAGCCCGTCACCCTGCTGAACGTCGAGGGCTACTGGGACCGCCTGCTGCGCATGACCTGCCGCATGTCCATGAGCGGCTTCCTGCGCGAGGAAGAGCTCGGCACCCTCGCGCCCGTCGCGGACGCGGCCGAGTTCCTCAGCCTCGTGCGGGACTGGAAGCCCCCGCCCCCGCGCTGGGGCTGACCGAAATCCCCCTCGCCGGGGCTGAATCGAGAGTAGGAGCGATGTCGCTACTGAATGCTGAGAGCGCGGTCGTGCAGACCGCGGAGGTCACCGTGGTCGAGGGCTACGTCCCGGTGATCGACCTGAGTTCGGCACGGTCGTCGGCCGAGGCGGACCGCCGGCTCGGCGCCGTGATCGACGAGGTCTGCCGCACCAGCGGCTTCCTGGTGATCGTCGGCCACGGGGTGCAGCAGGACGCCATCAAGGAGATGTACCGGGCCACCCGGGAGTTCTTCGCGCTGCCGTCCGAGGACAAGGCGAAGCTGCTGGCCGTACCCGAGGACCCGCTGATGCGCGGCTTCGGCCGCAAGGGCAGCCTGGCCGCGTCCAACACCGACGCCGAGGTGGAGCGTGAGCGCAAACTGCCCGACGTCTCCGAGACCTTCACCATCAACCGGCTGGGCGAGCCGGACGGAGCGGACCGGCTGCCGGCCGACGCCGCCCCGGCCCTTGCGACCCCGAACCACTGGCCGGAGCTGCCCGGATTCGCCGAGGCCTACCGGTCGTACTACGCGTCCATGGAGGTCCTGGCCGCCGACATCATGCGGCTGTTCGCGCTCGCCCTCGACCTGCCTGAGGACTGGTTCGAGGACAAGATCGACCGGCACATGACGAACCTGACCGCGAACTACTATCCGCGCCAGACCGTGGCTCCGGCCCCGGGCCAGCTCCGCAAGGGCATCCACAGCGACTGGGGCAGCCTGACGATCCTGTACCAGGACGACGGCCCCGGCGGTCTGCAGGTCCAGGACAAGAACGGCGACTGGCTCGACGTCCCGTACATCGAGGGCTCGTTCGTGGTCAACATCGGCGACCTGATGGCGATCTGGACCAACAACCGCTGGGTGAGCACGGTCCACCGGGTCGTCAACCCGCCCAGGGAGCTGGCGGACCGGGAGCGTTATTCGGTGCCGTTCTTCCACCAGCCCTCCTACGATGCGCTGATCGAGTGCATCCCCACCTGCACCGGGCCGGACAACCCTCCCCGGCACGCATCGGTTCGTTCCGGCGACTACATCACCGGCAAGTTCAGCAGGGCGTACGGCGGTTGACGACCGGACCGTTACGCCCGCCCCGCGGCAGTACCGGCGAGATGGGTGAGATGACGTGGCCAGAGCAGCTCTGCTCCTCGGCGTCGAGAACACGGCGGCGGAGTGCATCGTACGGGCGGCGCAGCGGCTCGATGTGAGCGTGCACGCAGCGACGCTCCGGGAGGTGTACGCCCGGTGCCGGCCGCAGACCCGCAGAGGGCTGAGCGGTGTGGTGTTCACGGACTTCCGCTCCGCCGACCAGGCCGTCGACCAACTCGCGGAGTACTGCGCCGGGCAGGGCATCGAGGCGGTGGCGGTCAGCGGGGCGCAGTTCTCCCCGCTGGCCGCGGCCCTCGCCGTCCGGCTGGGCGTGCCCGGGCACAGTGCCGGCCTGGCCGCGGCCACCCGCCACAAGTGGCAGATGGCCCAGGCGCTCCAGCAGCACGGGGTGCCCAGCGCACGCACCGTGGCACTGGTCTCGCCCGAGGCCGCCGAGCAGCGGCTGGCGGCGGCCGGCCTCGACTACCCCGTCGTGGTCAAGCCCGCGGAGAACACGGGGTCGGTGGGGGTGAGCGTGCTGCACGGACCGCAGGGGCTCCGGCCGGCCGTCCGCCGGGCGCTGAACCACTCCGCGGACTCGACCTACGGCTTCCCCTACGACGCGGTGGCCCTCGCCCAGGAGTATCTGGAAGGCCCCGAGTACAGCCTGGTGAGCGTGGTGCACGAGGGCCGATGTACCCACTCGGTGCTGACCCGGAAGTACACGACGCAGGGCCGGGAGCGGGAGGAGACCGGCTACACCGTGCCGCCCGGACTCGACGAGCCGGCGGCGGCCCGGGCGGCCGCCACCGTGCTCCGCGGGCTGCGGGCGCTGGGTCTGCGGGACGGGATCGCGCACACCGACCTCAAGCTGACCCCGGACGGCCCGGTGCTCATCGAGATCGACGCCGGCCCGCCCGACGGAGCCGTACTGCAGGCGATCCAGCACGCGACCGGCACCGACATGGCCGAGGCGTACGTCCAGGCCGTGCTCGGCGAGGAGCCGCGGGCGCGGCCGGCGCGCTCCGGTGCCGCCGCGCTGCGCTTCATCAACACGGCGGCGCACGGCACCTTCCGCGGACTGACGGGACTCGTCCTGAACCCGCATCTCGCCGCCGCGCGCTCCTACGTCGACCCGGGTGAACTGGTCGGCGGCGTCGAGGTGAAGCACACGCGGGTGGGCCATGTGATCGTCACGGCCGATGTCCCGGCGGAGGCCGACCGGCGCGCCGAGGCCGTCATGACGCGGGTCGACTGCGACGTGGAGGCCTGAGCCGGCCTTCCCGGCGGGCGGCCGTTCCCTTCCCTTCGCACCCCCTTGCGCGACCGTCGCCGCACGGCACGGCGCGACATGACACGACTCGACCGAAACCGGAGAGATCCCATGAAGGACACGGAAGTACCGCCACGGAGAAGGCTGGGCGTGGGATGGCGGCTGCACGGTGACGGCCGGGCGCCCCGGCCCGGTGCGGCCGTGCTGCCGCACGAACGCCTCTCCTGGCCGCGCACCCTGGGCCTGGGTGCCCAGCACGTGGTGGCGATGTTCGGCGCGACGTTCGTCTTCCCCGTGGTGATGGGGCTCGACCCGAACCTGGCCATCATGATGTCCGGCGTCGCGACCGTGCTGTTCCTCCTCGTCGTGCAGGGCCGGGTGCCCAGCTATCTGGGGACCAGCGCGTCGTTCGTCGGCGGCGTCGCCGCGATCCGTGCGGCGGGCGGCAGTACGGCCACCGTCACCGGCGCGATCCTGGTCGCGGGCCTGGTCCTCGCGGTCGTCGGCCTGCTCGTCCACCGCCTCGGACCGGACCTGGTCAACCGGCTGTTCCCGCCCGTCGTGGCGGGCGCCGTGGTGCTGCTGATCGGCCTCAGCCTGGCCCCGGTGGTGGCGCAGATCTACTGGCCCCAGGACCAGTGGACGGCGCTCGCGACCATGTGCGTGGTCATCGGGGCCGGGGTGCTGCTGCGCGGCTTCTGGAGCCGGCTGGCCGTGTTCGTCGGGCTGGTCTTCGGCTACGTCCTGTCCTGGGTCCTGGACCGGGTGGCCGGGCCGATCACCGCGCCGGGCCCGGACGGCAAGGTCACCACCCACGCGCGTGTGGAGCTGGATTCGGTCGCGTCGGCCGACTGGTTCGGGCTGCCCACGCTGCACTCCCCGTCGTTCAGCGTCTCCGCGGCGCTGCTCGTGCTGCCCGGCGTGATCGCGCTGATCGCGGAGAACACCGGGCACGTCAAGGCGGTCGGCGAGATGACCGGGGAGAACCTCGACCCGGTGCTCGGCCGTGCGGTACTCGGCGACGGTCTGGCCACCGCGGTCTCGGCGGCGGTCGGCGGACCGCCCACGACGACGTACGCGGAGAACATCGGCGTGATGGCGGCGACCCGGGTCTACTCGACCGCCGCGTACTGGGCGGCCGCCGCGGCGGCACTGGCCTTCGGGCTCTGCCCCAAGTTCGGCGCGCTCGTCGCGGCCACGCCCGGCGGGGTGCTGGGCGGCATCACCGTGGTGCTGTACGGGATGATCGGGCTGCTCGGCGCCAAGATCTGGATCAAGGCGAGGGTGGACTTCGCGGACCCGGTGAACCTGGTGCCCATCGCGGCGGGTTCGGTCCTCGGCATCGGCGGGGTCACCGTCACCGTGGGCGACTTCTCGGTCGGCGGCATCGCCCTGGGCACGGTCGTGACGCTGCTTGGCTACCACCTGCTGGCCGTGGGCCGCGGGACGGACGAAGAGCCGCGGGAACCCGCGCCGAAGCCCGCCGCGGAGAATCCTGCCGGCCGGCAGACCCCGGCGGAGCACCAGCCGGAGCACCAGCCGGCTGAACCCACCGCAGTCTGACCGAACGCCGCTCCCCGGCAGGCCGGCACGACCGAGACCCCGGGCCCCGCAAGTCCACGCGGCCGCAAGGCCAGGCCGAGCACCTGCCGTGCGAGCGAGGCACCGAACCCGGCAGCCCGCAGCGGAACACCAGCCTGCTCGACCCTCCGCAGCC